>JBIIOB010000072.1:0-8083 GCA_044337125.1 Bacteroidia bacterium | reverse complement strand
TTTTAAAAGTTATTTAGATGGTATTGTAACAGTTCAGTTGCGTGGTGCTTGTAGTGGTTGTCCTTCATCAACCATAACATTAAAAGCTGGTATTGAAGGCTTATTGAAACGAATGATCCCTGAAGTGAAGGAAGTGGTTTCCGAAGCAGTGTAGTTTGTTGTTGGTTGTTGGTTGTTGGTTGTTGGTTGTTGGTTGTTGAGATTTTACAGCAGAGATAATTATTTTTTGTTTTGATTTTTGTACCGTCATTTCGAGCTTGTCGAGAAAGGTGAGAAGGGTTGATTTATTTACTTCAGAAATGGATAGAATGTTTTTTTAAAAGGGTAATAAAGAATAATGAGCTTATCTTTGGAATTATAAAAACAAAAGCCCCTTTCTGGTTTTAGAAAGGGGCTTTTTATTTATGAAATTACAATTTATTCAATAATTAATTTCTTTGTAAATACACGATTACCAACATTTAGTTTAATGAAATAAACACCAGCTGATAATTTTGCTTGTTCATTTACATTGAATTTATAATCGCCACTGTTTAAGTTGCTATTTACAATGGTTGAAACTTCTCTTCCAATAACATCTAATACTTTTAAATCAACTGCTTGTTTGCTTAATAATGTAAAGTCGATTACTGTATTTTCAGTTGCAGGATTTGGATAAACATTAAAGTTTAAGTTGTTTGCTACTTCATCTTCAATACCTACAGTTGCTGCATCAATATTAATATCATCAAGGTAAATGTTATTTCCGCCATCACTTGTGAAGCGGAACATAATGTATAAATTAGTTTGTGTGATATAACCAGTTAAATTAACCGTTTTAGTAATCCATTGACTAGCTGTTGGTACAAATGATCCAGCAACGATTCCTGCAGATGATAATGCAGAACCCGTTGTTGTTTGACGTAACACCCACGTTTTACCACAATTGGTAGAAATGTACACTTGTAATTTGTCAGCAGATGTTGACGTTTTTTGAGCATGAGCAATTTTAAAAGTTAAATTAGGAGTAGTATCCGATAATTGTGTCATGTCAATAGATGGGCTAATTAACTCATCAATGTGTCCAACATAATTGGTGTTGTTCATCAAACGAACACATTTACTACCTGTTGCCGCTGCAGTAGTTGTTTGTTCCCAGGTATTTGAACCACTGTTTGTATTTCTTACATCCCAGTCGGTATTAGGAATTGCTGTTGTTTCAAAACCTTCTGAGTAGAACGTATTGGTGTATTGGGCAGTATTGTTGTTTACAACAATATAGTTATTTTTTGTAGTGCTCTTTGATCCAGAAGCATCTGTAACAGTTAAAGAAGCACTGTAAACACCAGGTGTATTATAAGTAATTGTAGGCGTTGCTAAGGTTGAAGAAGCCGGTGTTCCACCAGGAAATGTCCAGCTCCATGAAAGAGGTGTTCCATTCCATGAAACGTCAGTGTAGGTAACACTATCTCCAGCGCAAATTACACTAGTGTTAGAATTAGAAATGAAATCAGCTTGACATAAAACAGCAGGAGTAGAAACGCCAGTTGCAGCTAAGTTGGTAGTTGTATATAATTTATAACGTTCAGAAAAACCATCAAATCCAGTTGTTGCAGTTAATAAATCATGCATACGGTTTTTTTGTCCTGTGGTAAACATGGTTGAACAATAAGAATATTCCATGAAATTTTGCACGTTATCGATAGGACTTCCACAAGTTGAGCCAGTTAGGTTACAAGTAGTCCACCCTTCGGTTGGAGGAGTATCGCTTACATTATCATCACCAGTGCAATCAACACCAGGGTTATTGGTATCGCCCCAAACATGACTAAGGTTAAGGTAGTGACCAATTTCATGAGTTAATGCATGAGATTTTTGAATGTTACCGGTTCCAATACTTCCGATATATGAATTTAAAATCATGATACCATCTTCTGCAGCATTGAACCAACCAGAAAAGTAACCAGCTGCGCCACTTGAAATAGCTTTAACTACCCAAACATTTAAGTATTTACTTCTTGGCCAAGTATTAAGTTTAGAACCATTGTCACCAACATTGGTTTCGGTTGAATAAATGCGGTCGATTCCATTAGTACAATTTCCATTTGGATCTTTTTTTGCTAAACGAAATTCAATTTCGGTGTCAGCAGAAATGCCTTGAAATGCAGCAACAGTGTTGGCATTATCAGCATTTAACTTTCTGAAATCTTCATTCAAAATTCGCATTTGATCTTGTATCTGAGCATCTGAAATGTTTTCGGCACCGTTTAAATGTAAAATGTGAAAAACAACAGGAATAACATACATTGGTGCAGGGGTTCCACCTTGTTTGTTTTGATATCCATTTTTAAAAGCTTCCAAGTCCTTTGTTTTTAACTCAGCTTGCATTTGTAAGTATTGTTGATGCATTGCTGGATTTTCAGCAAAAGCTTTATTCATTGCTTCGGTGGTGCCGCAATATTTTAAATCTTGTGCAGTAGCAATTGATGTGCTTACAAAAGCGCCTGCAATTAGTAGTTTGAAAAGTTTATTCATGATAGCATTTTGGGTTTATAGGGTTTAGATTAGAGAGTTTTAATTTTAATAATCTTTAATGGATGATAATACGTGTTGAATTTTATTTAAGTCGTCTAAAATAGTAATATATTTTTTGGATACATCAGTGGCAGATGCTAATTCATTTTTTGCTTTGTAGGCAATGAAATCTTCTAATCTACTAAAGTCAACCTTATTGGCACTGCGAATTTCTGTTTGCATACTAGTGTCGACAACCCCAGGAGCAATAGAGAAAATACGAAATCCTTTATGAATACTTTCTTGTGGATGAACAGCGCGTATTTTTTGTTCCGCATCAACCACCCGGCTAAACATATCCACACCAGCCTTTGAAGCACAATAAATTGCCCAACCATCAATTGGATTTTTTCCTGCACCAGAACTAATATTGATAATTACTTTTTCCGCATCCACGGTATTATAACAATTAATAAAGGAATTTGTTAATACACTTGGTGCAATTAAATTCAGAGTATAGTTTTTGATTATAGTTTCGGATTCTAATTTGCCAATTGGTTTGATAAATCCCAACGCCCCAGCATTGTTAATAAGTACCAACTTTTTTGCATTGGCATGTAATTCAAATTTGAAATCTGCAATCGCAGAAGTCTCTGTTAAGTCAAGATAATAATGGTGGTAATTAGCATGTTCAATTGTTTTTTGTCGCGACATACCAATTACTCGGTTTGATGGATTTTCTAACAATTGTTCCGCTAATTCTTTACCTATACCTCTGCTGGTTCCAGTAATGTAATAATAGTTCAATTTGAATCAATTTCGTTTCTATAAAGATACTCAATTATAAAAAAGAAAGCAAGAGAATTTTTATTCTCTTGCTCGCTTCAATATCAGAAATTGAACTGTAATTATCCCAATGCTTGCTTTAAATCTGCAATCAAATCTTCGATATTTTCGATTCCAACACTAAGTCTTAGTAAAGATTCAACCACACCAGCTTTGTCGCGTTCTTCTTTAGGAATGGATGCATGTGTCATGGTTGCTGGGTGATTGATTAATGATTCAACACCCCCCAAGGATTCCGCCAATGAAAACACTTTCATGCTAGAAGCAATTTTAAAAGCATCTTCTTGCTTGTTGCCTTTTAATGAGAATGAAATCATACCACCAAAATCACGCATTTGTTTTTTTGCAATGTCATAGTTTGGGCTGTCAGGAAATCCTGGCCAGTATAATTTATCAATTTTAGGGTGTGTTTTTAAGAATTCAGCAATTTTTCGTCCATTGAAACAATGACGTTCCATACGAATGTGTAATGTTTTTAATCCACGTAATACTAAAAAACTATCCATTGGTCCTGGAGTAGCTCCACAACTGTTATGAATAAATGCTAATTGTGTGTATAAATTTTCATCGCTAACACACAAAGCACCCATTATCACATCGCTATGTCCGCCTAGATATTTAGTTGCCGAATGCATCACAATATCAGCACCTAATGCCAATGGATTTTGTAAAAACGGAGATGCAAAGGTATTGTCAACTGCACAAATCAATTTATGTTCTTTTGCAATTTTTACACATGCTTCAATATCGATAATTTGCATGGTTGGATTTGTAGGTGTTTCCAACCAAATCATTTTTGTATTTGCATTGATGTGTTTTTTTACAACGTTCACATCTTTCATGTCAATGAAATGAAACTTAATTCCAAATGGTGCAAATACTTTGGTGAACATACGGTAGCTTCCACCATACAAATCATCACCAGTAATAACTTCATCGCCTGGACGTAATAATTTCATAACGGCATCAATTGCCCCCATTCCACTAGAAAAACATAATGCATGTTTTGCACCTTCTAATTCAGCAAGGCATTTTTCCAGTGCACTGCGTGTTGGATTTTTCCCGCGAGCATAAGCATATCCCTTGTGGTTACCAGGACTTTCTTGCCAGTAAGTAGATGTTTGATAAATAGGAGTCATTATTGCTCCAGTAGTTGGATCAGGCTCTTGTCCTGCATGTATTGCTTTGGTTCCGAAACCAAATTTTGTAGAATCTGTCATTTGCTTTAAAATTGAGTTGTAAAAGTATGTTTTTTTGGACTTTGTAGTACAAAAAATGTTAAAGTTTGAGTGTCAACATAAAATTCTGTATTTTTGCTTTGTAAATGAAACTATTTCAAAAAATAACATCCTTATTCTTAGCAGTTGTTTTTGTGCTTTCAAGTTTGGGCTTTACCATCAATAAAATGGTTTGCCTTAAAACAGGGAAAGCAAAAGTTGCATTGACTCATGTTAAGGATTGTTGTCCCGATAAAAAATCAACTATTCCTGTTGTTAAGGCGCAATGTTGTGATATACAAAATAGCTCATTTAAATTAACGGATTTCAATCCTTCTCAAAAACATGAACTTCCAGTTTCTTTTGAATTGGTATCATTTTTAACAAATTCTATAACTGTTGCTGACTATACAAACAACAAATTAGCCGTTTTCCTTTATGCTGATTTACCTCCGCCAATCCATGGGCGAACATTATTGAATTTTATTTCCACTCTTATTATTTGATTTAACGAATAACTGTAATCAATAACCATTTGTTATTGATTGTTTTGGAATGCTTGTCGTTCTGATTATTTATTCATTTAGCTGCCGTAATCGCAGCTACTATTTAAAAATAAAATCAAATGAATCGTTTATTAATACTATTCTTCATTTTCTGTTTTCATGATGCCTTGGTTGCCCAACAATTAAAAGGAAAAGTGCTTGGAGAAAATGAAAAAGGAATACAAGAAAATTTGCCTGCTGCTAATGTATATTGGCAAGGGACAACAATTGGGACCACAACCGATTTAGAGGGTGTTTTTCAACTTCCCATTCCAGATTCTTTACCAGCTCGCTTAATAATTAGTTCGGTTGGTTTTGAAAGTGATACCATTCTCATAAGTTCTAATTTGTCGAAAGAGATAACCATTCTTTTAAAAGGAATGATATCACTTGGCATAATAGAAGTGGAGGAGAAACAAAGTACAACCATGAATAAAATTTTTACACCTATTAACCAGGAGGTAATTAGTAGTAAGGAATTATTGAAAGCTGCGTGTTGCAATTTATCCGAAAGTTTTAGTACAAACGCCTCTGTTGATGTAGCTTTTACAGATGCTGTTTCGGGTGCTAAAAAAATACAGATGCTAGGCTTGGATGGAATCTATACACAAGTATTGTCCGAAAACATGCCCTTGCTGCGCGGTTTATCTGCTGCTTACGGCTTAAATTATATTCCGGGAACCTGGGTTGAAAATATACTTGTAACTAAAGGTACGGGCTCTGTTGTGAATGGATATGAAAGCATTTCTGGTCAAATAAATTTGGAGTTTTTAAAACCTCAAGAACAGAAAAAACGCTTTTTTATAAATGTGTATGGTAATTTAAATGGAAGGGCAGAAGCTAATTTTCATGTGGCAAAAAAGTTGAATGAAAAATGGAGTACCCTGTTGTTTACACATGCTAGTTCCAATTTTATGAAACAAGACATGAACAAGGATGGTTTTTTAGACATGCCATTAACCCAGCAATACAATGTATTTAATCGTTGGGATTTTTATAATCAGAAAAATTTTGAAGCGCAATTTGGAATCAGAGGTTTGTATGAAACGCGTCAGGGTGGACAAACAAATTTTAATTACAATGCAGATCATGGAAAAACCAATGTGTATGGGATAGGAATTGTCACCAAACAATTGGAATACTTTTCAAAAACGGGTTTTATGTTTCCTTCAAAACCTTTAAAGAGTTTTGGTATTCAAACATCTGGAAAAATTCAGCAACAACAAATGTACTTTGGAAAGCGCACATATACTGGAGAGCAAAAGAATTTTTATGCAAACATTATTTACGCGAATATCATTAATACTACAAACCATAAATACAAATTGGGTACAAGTTATTTATTGGATGATTATAAAGAATCGTATAATGATTCGGCATTTGCTCGAACAGAAAGTGTACCAGGTGTGTTTGCTGAATATACCTATACTCACCCCGATAATTTCTCTTTGGTAGCTGGTGTTAGAGCTGATTATCATAATTTGTATGGATTGTTTTATACACCACGATTGCATTTGCGTTATAATGTAACCAAGAAAACAACCTTGCGTTTGTCGGCTGGAAGAGGATTTAGAACAAGCAATGTTTTTATCGAAAATCAATCGGTGTTTGCTAGCTCACGTAAAGTAATTGTGCAAGAAACGTTTAAGCCCGAAATTGCTTGGAATTATGGTGTTTCAGCGAATCAACAATTTAAATTGTTTGGCAACGAAGCATTTATAAATGTTGATTTTTTCAGAACCGATTTCGAAAATCAAATTGTTGTGGATTTAGATCAAAACACAAATCAAGTTGTATTTTATAATTTGAAAGGTGAATCGTATTCACATAGCTTGCAAACCGATTTTGGTTTCACTCCATTTAAATCATTCGATGTAAAACTAGCTTACAAATGGTACGATGTAAAAACAACCTATAACTATGAGTTGTTAGATAAACCGTATGTTCCAAAACATCGAGTAATGTTAAATATGGCGTATTCAACTTATAGGGATATATGGAAGTTTGATTTTACAACCAATTGGTTTGGACAAAGTCGATTGCCTAGTGCGGCATTAAATCCTGTAGAATATCAATTGCCCCAAAAATCAAAGGACTATTTTTTAATGCAAGCACAAATCACTAAAAAGTTTAGAAAGTTTGATGTGTATGTAGGTTGTGAAAACATCTTGAATTATACACAACGTAATCCTATTCTTTCGGCAGCAGATCCTAATGGACAGTATTTTGATGCTTCCATGATTTATGCTCCAATAGAAGGACGTATCGTGTATTTTGGATTGAGAATGGAGATTAAGTAGAATTTAGATTTAAGATATCAGATAAAAGACATAAGACAAATAATATCAGCTAGAAAAACAAAAACTAAAAAACAGAAAACATGAAAACAAAAATCATCTTTGGCTTTATTGCATTATTAATAATGTTTAAAGTAAGCGCGCAGGAAACAACTGCAACAATTAAAATCAAAACATCGGCAACATGCGATATGTGTAAAGAAACTATTGAAAAGTTTGTAGCCTTTGAAAAAGGAGTAAAAAAGATAACTGTTGATGTGGATTCGAAAATGGCGACAATAATTTACAATCCTAAAAAAACGACACCTGAAAAAATTCGTTTAGCAATAGCTAACTCAGGTTACGATGCAGATGATGTTCCTGCAAATAAAAAAGCCTTCGACAAGCTGGATGCATGTTGTAAAAAGGGACAAGTATGCACAGATAAAAAGTAATTGTTAGTTTTGTAAAAAAACAAAATTGATTATGGCTTTAATAAAACCAGTAAAAGGAATACATCCAAAATTTGGAGATGATTGTTATTTGGCAGAAAATGCAACGGTTGTTGGCGATGTTGTAATGGGTGATCAATGCAGTGTATGGTTCAATGCAGTTGTTCGTGGCGATGTAAATTCGATACGAATGGGTAATAAAGTGAACATTCAAGATGGAGCAGTCATTCATTGCACCTATGAAAAGACAAAAG
>JBIIOB010000437.1:0-2642 GCA_044337125.1 Bacteroidia bacterium | reverse complement strand
AAAAGCTGATGGTTCTTATGACCAATCCAATAAAGATCTGGGTTTTACAAAAAGTCAACATTTTGTAATCGGGTATGATGTATTGCCTGCAAAAGATTGGAGAGTAAAAACAGAAGTGTATTATCAGCTATTATCCAATATCCCTGTAACAGTTACTCCTAGCAGTTTCTCAATGTTAAATGCTGGTGCTAGTTTTAATCCAAATGAAAAAGGTTCATTAGAAAATACTGGCACTGGAACAAATTATGGCGTAGAACTCACAATTGAAAAGTTTTTTACAAAAGGATATTATGGTTTAATAACAGGAACATTGTATGAATCAAAATACAAAGGCAGCGATAAAATTGAACGTAATACTGCTTTTAATGGCAAGTTTGTTTATAATGTATTAATAGGTAAAGAATTTAAAGTAGGGAAAGAAAAACGAAATGCATTTAGCATAGATGTGAAAATGACCCAAGCTGGAGGCAGACATTATACACCAGTAGATTTAGCGGCATCTCAAGCAGCACAAAAAGAGATTTTGGCAAGTGATTCCTTGGCATTTTCTGAACGTCACTCAAGCTTTTTTAGATTGGATGTTAAAATGGGTTTTACCATGAATAGCAAAAAGAGAAAATTGTCGCAATCGATTTTCTTTGATATTCAGAATGTCACCAATAATAAAAATGTATTTGCAGAACGCTATAATCCTGTAACGAATAAAGTTAATACCGCATACCAAATTGGCTTCTTCCCAAATTTTATTTACAAAATTCAATTTTAAAAATCATGAAAAACATTCTTATCATTAATGGACACCCCAATAAAAATAGTTTTTGTAATGCTCTTTCCGAAAAGTATAAAAATGGTGTTTTAAGCGTTGGAAATACGGTAGATGTGCTTAATTTATATGATTTAAATTTTGATTTAAATTTAAAGGAAGGATATGAAAAGACCATTTCTTTGGAGCCAGATTTAATTTTAGCACAACAAAAAATAAAAAATGCAAACCATATTGTCATTATTCATCCTGTTTGGTGGGGCTCTGTTCCTGCTTTGTTAAAGGGGTTTATTGATCGTGTTTTTTTGCCAGGATTTGGTTTTAAGTATCGTGAAAATTCAGTGATGTGGGATCGGTTGTTAGAAGGAAGAACTGCTCGGATTATTTACACCTTGGATTATCCTGTATGGTATTATCGATTTGTTTTGTTTGAACCTGCAGTAAAGCAATTGAAAAAAATGACATTGGAGTTTTGTGGTATTAAACCCGTTAGTACCACTGCAATTGGACCTATCCGAAAATCTTCAGATAAACAAAGGCAAGAATGGTTGGACAAGGTTTTTCATCTGGCAATAAATGATTAAGTTGTTTTCTAATTTTGTACTTTTATAGTATGCGTAATAATAATAAACGTTTCATCTACATGGTAATTGTTGGGGTTTTGGTCTCATTTTTACTCAATTTTATTGTTCAGATTGATAATCCCAATCACAATAGATTCTACGATGTGCTTGTTTCTATTTTTATTACCATACTTATTTGGGAAGGTAATTTGCGAATTGACCATTGGATGAATCGAACATATCCTTGGATTTCTAGAACCGTAACTCGAATTTTGGTTCATTTACCAGTAAGCATTGTATACAGTGCCTTGTCCATTTTTGTATCCATGTTCCTTTACGATAAATATGTTTGCGCAGTGCCAAGTGCAAATCAGCAAGCATTAATGGGTAGCTCAATTGTAATTGGCGTCTTGGTTTCTATTGTTCTTTTGTCAGTTGAAATTAGTAGTCAGTTTTTTTCGCAATGGAAAGCCTCAATTGTGGAGGTAGAAAAGCATAAAAAAGAAACCACCATTGCCCAGTTGGAGAGTTTGAAAGCTCAAGTTAATCCTCATTTTTTATTCAATAACTTGAGTGTCCTTTCTTCTTTGGTTTATAAAGATCAAGATAAAGCAGTTGAATTCATTAATCAATTATCGAAAGTATATCGTTACTTGTTGGATAATAAGGAAAGAGAATTAGTTGATTTGAATACAGAATTAACGTTTGTTAAATCGTATTGTTTTCTTCTAAATATTCGCTTTGGTGATAATGTTAAATTCGAAATAGATATTCCTGAATCCTATTTTTCTTCTTTAATCCCACCAATGGCATTACAAATATTAATTGAAAATACATTTAAACACAATGAAGTTTCGATGGAACAACCACTCCATGTTTCAATTAAAATAGAAGGAGATTGGATAGTAGTTTCAAATCCTTTGCAACCCAAGAAAAACTTGGAAGAAAGCTCTAAATCTGGATTGAAAAATATTTTGTCGCGCTATAAGCATTATACAAGTAAAGGCATTAGAATAAGCGATGCAAATGGGATTTTTGAAGTAAGGTTACCTTTATTAAATGAACTATGAAAGTAATAATTGTTGAGGATGAAAAATTATCTGCTGAACATTTGAGCAATATGCTTGCTCGAATAGATGCATCCATTGAAGTTGTTAAAACATTTGATACAGTAAAACGTACTGTCGAATATTTAAAAACAGCTCCTTCAATCGATTTGCTTTTTTTGGATATCCATATTGCAGATGGTTTGAGTTTTGAAATATTTGACAAGTTGAATGTTGAAACTCCAATTATATTTACAACTGCTTATAGTG
>JBIIOB010000438.1:0-2642 GCA_044337125.1 Bacteroidia bacterium | reverse complement strand
ACTTAGAGAGCAGCAATCAAATTGCTGAAATGCAAGCTCGATTCGATACTAAAAAGAATGAGCAAGAAATTGCTTTACTTACAAAAGACAAACAAATTAAAGAGGATGAATTAAACAGACAAACAATTATAACTCGTGCCATTATTGGTTTTGGAATATTGTTGATGTTACTTACAATTGTCTCCATTCGAAGCAATCGTCAGAAAAAAAGAGCAAACCGTGAGCTGGCTGTCAAAAATGAAAAAATAGAATTAGCCTACAACATCATTGAAGATCAACATAAGGATATTAAGGATAGTATCAATTATGCAAAACGCATTCAGGAAGCCATTTTACCTCCCGATAACTTTATCAAACAATCGCTACCACAATCATTTGTACTTTATAAGCCAAAGGACATTGTAAGTGGTGATTTTTATTGGGTGGAACCTTGGGGAGGGAAAATATTATTTGCTGCAGTGGATTGCACAGGACATGGAGTTCCTGGTGCACTTATGAGTATTGTTGGCTATAATTTATTAGGCAAAGCTGTAAACGAATTGGGGCTTTCTCGTCCATCCTTAATTTTGAATTCATTAAGCAAAGGAATTGGCAAAACACTTCGTCAAACAGGTAGCGAATCGGAAGTTAAAGATGGTATGGATATCTCACTTTGTAGTTTAGATTTAAAAACAAATCTACTAGAATACGCTGGCGCCTACAATCCATTATACATTGTAAGAAATGGACTTTTAATGGAAACCCCTTCCGACAAAAATCCAATTGGAACTTATACAAATGGTCTTGTTGAAAATTATACCAATCACGAAATACAACTACAAAAAGGTGATACCATTTATATTTTCACAGATGGTTATGCCGACCAATTTGGAGGAGAAAAAGGTAAAAAATTCAAATACAAATCCTTGAAAGATTTGTTGATTTCTATCCAGGATAATTCAATGGACGAGCAAAAAACTATTCTTGACCAAACACTTATTAACTGGAAAGGAAATCTGGAACAGGTAGATGATATACTAATAATGGGCATTCGCATCTAAAACGAAATTAAATCTTCACAAATTTCTTTACACCTCTGCTTCTATCTGTTGTAATAACTACAAAATAAATTCCTTTTGAAAAAGAAGCGACATCTATTTCCTTAGCCTTTGTTTCTAAAATCATTTTTCCATTAACATTAAACAATTGAATCAAACCTATTTCTTTCGAATTAATTGTGATTCTATTATAAGCCGGATTCGGATAAATTGAAAAATCAGTAGTTGAAACAAATTCATTCACACCCGTAAATTGAGTCAAATGATATTTACGGAAAAACAACCAAATCTTTAATGAAGCATTAAAATCACGATTTGTAACTCCAATCGTGAATGGAGCACCTGGCCATGTATGTCCGCCTCCAATTATTTTGTAAAGTTCAACACTTGAACCCATATCACCACCACTATAAACATAATGCTCTGCGGTACAACCATCTGTTAAATTTGTATTTGGAACAGCTGTGAATACTGGAGTAAGATTACAGTTATTGTTTACCGACCAATATTTCACCAATGTATCTATATGTAACGATGTTGTAGAACCGTTATAAGCAACTGTAGCATCTGCATTCCCACTTATTTGCATTACAGGAACTGCACGATTAGGAACGCATGTAGTCTTTTGTAGCACCGTCATACTGCCTGTAACAGAAGCAATAGCGGCAATTTTATCATTCAACTCACAAGCCAATGTATGGCTCATATACCCACCATTACTCATTCCACAAGAATAAACAGAATTTGCATCAATGTTATATTGAACAGAAATACTATCTATTAAATTGGATATAAACTGAATATCATTTACGGTTGCTCCAAATCCTGCATTCCAAAATGGCTGGCCACTTAACAAAGTCCCATTTGGATATACTACAATAAAATGGGCTGTATCTGCAATAGGCATAAAATTAGAATATAACTGTTCGCTTTGTGCCGAAGAAGTATATCCATGCAAATCAAATACCAATGGCCATGCAGTTGTTCCATTATATGCTGCCGGCACATATACACGATAGTTTCTATAAATACCCCCTGAAAGGATGCTATCAATTACAGTCGTTTGTGCAACCGACACGGATGCAGTAAAAATTAAAAATGCGAATAGTAGTTTTTTCATCTAGTAAATTTAGTAAATTCTATTTTTATAATCGTTCATTATTTTGAGGATTCATCCAATTCGAATACATTTGTTATAATAAATATGCAGCAAATGAATAAGAAACATTTATTCAAAAAAATGAATTATCTATTCTATTGTCTATTTATTGCCATTTTATTACTGTCATGGCAAAATGCACCATCCAACTTCCTCATCGGGAAATGGAAAAGCTATAAATTAGAATCATTTGACAAAAAAAGGCAAATCCCTGATTCAACAAAACAACACTTTTCGGCAGAAATCATTTTTAAAACTGATTCAACCTATACTAAAACCATCAACGGAAAAACCACAAACGGACGCTATTTGTTAGAAAAGAACAAGCTCACATTCCTTTCTAAGAACGAAAAAAATGAATGGGTAGGTGACTATTTATTGAGATGGCCTAAAAACGGAAATGATCCATTTCCGCCTACACCTGAAATAGATATCATCTATCCAGA
>JBIIOB010000436.1:0-2643 GCA_044337125.1 Bacteroidia bacterium | reverse complement strand
TGCCTTTTCATCTTGATATTGATTCACCATCAATTTGTTTTTCCGCGCAGTAGCTTTCCAATTAATGGTTCTGTAATCATCACCTGAAACATATTCTTTAATTTGATCAAATTCGGAATTGTTGCCAATTCTTCGGATACGCTTAACTCCAATTTCTGTCAAACGGTTTGATATGGCCAGTAATTCATATTTGCGCATCTGCATAAACGATGGATAAACAGGGACCATAATATCTTGTGAGAAACGAAAACGTTTTTTGATTAATCCAATTGGACTTTTTGCAAAAACATTGACTGCACCAAAATGGTATTCTCCTCTTTTTGTGGGACGAACATCGTATTGAATAGTTTTACTTTTTCCAGATAAGAGCTGTGTTTTAAATTCTTTATCTCTTAATTGAAATTGATCTGGTAGTTCATCTATAAGTATCAAATTTACTGTAAACAAATAATTGTTTTCAATAACAATTTGAATTGGGTTATCATCTCCATTGGAAAGCTTATCCAAGGTATCTCTTCGTGCAAAAATTCCATTTTTGTTCATATAGAGGATTAAGATGTCGGTGATAATTAATCCAATAATAATGAACAACAAAATTTTGGCAAGTGGATATAAAATTGGGAAGAAAAATCCTAAAACAAAAAACACCACCAACCCCGCTATAACAAAATATAGTAGGGTTGAAATGTAAATTGATTTAAAAAATGATTTCATTCGATTATTTATCTTGGGATTTCGATTTTTTCGATTATTTGTTTGATAATTTCAGTTGCCGTTAAACCTTCCATTTCCTTTTCAGGAGTAAGCATTACGCGATGCTTTAAAACTGGAGTTGCAACAAACTTAATATCTTCAGGTGTTACAAAATCTCGTCCACGCATAGCAGCAATTGCTTTTGAACTAGTTAAAATAGATAAGGATGCACGTGGGGAAGCTCCTAAATACAATGCCGAGTTGTTCCTTGTTTGGTTAACTATTTTTGCAATGTAGGATATGAGGTTAGCTTCAATATGAATTTCACCAACTTTATCTCTATAGTTTTTTACATCGGAAGCATTAAGCACACTGTTTACGCTTGTTAAGTCGATTGAATTTTTTCTTGTATGATAATCAGAAATTATTTTAGTCTCATCTTCTAAACTTGGGTAATCCACTTCAATTTTAAATATAAAACGATCAAGCTGGGCTTCAGGTAAGCGGTAGGTTCCTTCCTGTTCTACTGGGTTTTGGGTGGCTAACACAATGAATGGCGGACTTAATTGATAGGTCTTTCCATCGACTGTAATTTGGCGTTCCTCCATTGCTTCAAATAGTGCAGATTGCGTTTTTGCGGGAGCACGATTAATTTCATCAATTAATACAATGTTGGAAAAAAGTGGCCCGGCTTTAAACTCAAATTCGGAGGTTTTTAAGTTGAAAATACTTGTACCAATTATATCCGATGGCATTAAATCAGGTGTAAATTGGATTCGAGAGAATTGAACTGACATGGTTCTTGAAAGCAACTTAGCCGTTAACGTTTTGGCAACTCCTGGAACTCCTTCAATTAAAACATGTCCATCGGCTAAAATGGCTGCAATTAATAGTTCAATCATTTCGTCTTGTCCAACAATGATTTTATTTATTTCGGTTTTGATGTTACTTACAGCTTGCTGCAATTGACTCAAATCAATTCTGTTTTGAAAAAGAGGTTGTTCCATATCGTTTTATTTTCTATTGCTTAATTGGTGAAATTCTTCTATTAGTTGATTTAGTTTTAAAAGTTCTTGTTGAGTAATACTACTCTTTAAATCGATGTCTGAAAAGTAATAGAACAGGTCGTGCACTTTTTGCTTATCTATTCCCGATAAATTGCTGATACGTTCAATAAATACTTCATCATAAATGTTCGTTTTTAATTGGAATGTTTTACGGATGTGTTCTAAAAAGTATGTTATTTTTTTAGATGCAATGTTTTTATGATTTCCTGTTTGAAAATACAATGCACCAACAGTTTCTACAAATTTTAAGGTAGTATTCTGTAGAGGTTCAATGATTGGAATAATCCGTTGTTTTCGTTTTATGCCAATTAACATAAAAACTAAAATTGACATAATACTAAGATAGTATGCTGCTGTTAATGCGGGATTGTTGAATATAACACGTAACGGATTTTCTTGGGTAACATTTCCTACCTTGTAATACTCATCCCAAATAATTGAATTGTTTGGTAAATAGGATAAAGATTTAAAAACATAAAAGCAATTACTTGCATTTACAAAATGATAGTTTGTAAATGCTTCTGGTATAGTATTTATGAAAAGTTGTCCTTTGCCAATTTTTATTTTTATAAAGTTGCATTTTTTTATTTCGTTAATCCCTAGAATGCTTGTTTTTAAGGAATCAAAAGATGTAAAATAAGTGTCGCTTACACCTTTTGAGAAAATAAAATCTTTTTTACCTTTCAAATAAGGGGATACAAAATTGATTTTTGCTGTATCGTATTGTTTGTATAAGTTTTTAATCAAGGCAGAGTCTTTTGATAAACTTGTATTAAACTCAAAATAGTCATCTGTTTTTAGTTTTAACGTATCAGCGAATTTTCCTGAAAAATAATTTGCAGCAACAAAAACAGTATTTCCATTATCAAGAAACTTTAATAAT
>JBIIOB010000058.1:0-8931 GCA_044337125.1 Bacteroidia bacterium | reverse complement strand
ACTTCATTTTGCACGAAATTTATTTTATAAAATAATAATTAATTAATATGCTACGAAAATTACTCTCTACATTGTCAATTGTTGTTGCATCAGCAGGGCTGATGTTTGCACAAAACGAGGCAGCAATTAAAGTTAGACTTACAGATAAAGCTAACAAAGAAACAATACCGTTTGCGAACGTTGTTGTTGAAATGGGCGGTATACAAGCCGGTGTTGGAACAACCAATATTGATGGTGAAGTATTAATCAAACCACTTAATCCTGGTAGATATAATGTAAAAGCAACTTATGTTGGATACCAAGCAGTACAAATTGATAATGTTGTATTAACTGTAGGTAAAACTGTTCACTTAAACTTAGAAATGAGTGCTGGACAACAATTAGATGTTGTTGAAATTGTTGAATGGAGCAAGCCATTAATTGATCCAGATACAAAATCGGGTGGTACTGTTACTGCTGAGGAGTATAAAAACATGGCAACCAAAAATATTAACTCTGTTGCATCAACAACGGCTGGTGTATACCAACAAGATGAAGGAGGTTCTTTAAATGTACGTGGTGCACGTTCTGATGGTACTGCATATTATGTGGATGGTCAAAAAGTAATTGGTAGTTCTTCTGTTCCTCAGTCATCTGTTGATCAGATTACAACTATCGTAGGGGGTACACCAGCAGAATACGGTGATGCTACTGGGGGTATTATTGCAATTACAACAAAAGGCCCTGCAAGTAAATATTCTGGTGGTATTGAGATGATTACTTCGGGATTAGGTGAAAAAGATGGCAAATCAAGAGGTTTAGATGCATTTGGATATAACTTTATAGGTTTCTCTATCAATGGTCCAATCTTAGTAAAATCAGATTCAGCAAGTGGAGTTAAAAAATCAATATTAGGATTTAGTTTATCCGGTGAAGCAGTTAGTGAAAAAGATCCTAATCCTTCAGCAGTAGGTTTTTACCAAGTTAAAAAAGATAAATTAGAAGAATTAGCGAATGCTCCACTTCGTCCATCAGCACAAAGTTCTGGATACCAATTAAATTCAGAATATGTTACTGCTGATGATTTAGAGAAAATTAGAGCTAGAAATAATGTAGGGCAACAAGCTTTACGTTTAAATGGTAAAGTTCAATATCAGCCTACTGCAAACATGGGTATTACTGTGGGTGGTTCAGTTGATTATGGAAAACGTAACGATTTTATTTACGAATATGCATTATTTAACCCAGGAAATAATCCTCAAACAATAAGCAATACTTGGAGGGTTTATGGTAAGTTAACCCAAAAGTTTAACTCGAATAGTTCAGCAGAAGAAGAAAAATCATCTTCAATCATTAAAAATGCTTATTTTACTTTACAAGCAAGTTACGCGAAAACAAATTCAAAAACACAAGATGAAACACATAAAGAGAATATCTTTAATTATGGTTACATCGGTAAATTTGTTCAATCAAGAGAAAAATCATATGCTTTTGAATTAAGAGATAAATATGATATTGACGGTGATGGAATTAAAGATACAATTGTTGCAGCATTTCAAGATGGATTTGTAAATACAAACTTAGCATATACAGCAAGTGATATTAATCCAGAAGGAGCAGCTTACACAAATCAGTATTACGGATTTGAACCAAATCCAACAAGTTTATTAGATGTTCAACAAGGATTTGGTTTGATGAATGGTGATCGTCCTCGTAACATTTATTCTATGTGGTATAACACAGGTCGTCAATACGGTGGTTATAACTACGATCAAAACACACAGTTCCGTGTATTTGCAAACTTCTCTGCAGATATTAAAAAACATGCTATCCAAGTAGGTTTTGAATACGAACAACGTGCTGGTAGATCATACTCTGTTTCTCCAATTAGTTTATGGGAACGTATGCGTGATTTAGCAAATTTCCATATTCAAAATTTAAAAGATGATTCAATCAACGATGCTATTTTAAATACAGATGTTCATTTCTTCCCTGATGGATCAGTAGACAACTTGTTTACTTATTATGATTTCGAAAGAGAAAACGATGGAAACATTACTCAATTTGGTCGTAGTATTCGTGAAGCATTAGGATATGATGTAAATGGTACAGATTGGATTGATATTGATTCATACGATCCTTCAACATTTAATATTGATATGTTTAGTGCTGACGATTTATTAAATATCGGTGGTACTTCTTATGTAGGATATTATGGATATGATCATACTGGAAAAATTTTAAAAGGAAACCCTTCTTTAGATGATTTCTTTAATAAAAGAGATGATAAAGGTAATTTGACTAGAGAAATTGGTGCTTATCAGCCAATTTATATTGCGGGTTTTATTCAAGATAAATTTGACTTTAAAGATATTCGTTTCAATGTAGGTTTACGTATCGATCGTTTTGATGCAAATCAAAAAGTATTGAAAGATAAATACTTATTGTATGAAGCAAAAACTGCTGCTGAAGTTAACTATGCAACATTTAATCAATCTCGTCCATCAAATATTGGTGATGAGTATGTAGTATATGTGAATGACGAGAATAACCCTTCTGCAATCGTTGGTTACAGAAATGAAGATACTTGGTACAATTCTTCAGGTGTTGAGGTGTCAGATCCAGGTACATCATTAGCAGGTGCTAATACTGTAGATGGTCGTATTCATCCATATTTAGTTGATGCAAGTTCTCAAGGAAAAAAAATCACTTCAAAAGTATTTAAGGATTACGATCCACAAATCAACTTAATGCCACGTATTGCATTTGCATTCCCTATTTCTGACGTTGCAAATTTCTTTGCTCATTACGATGTGTTAACACAACGTCCTCCATCTTTCAACCGTTTAGATCCATTACAATATTTAAATGTTGAGAACAATCAAGGTGGATTTGTAAACAATCCAAATTTGAAACCTGAGAAAACAATTGATTACGAATTAGGTTTTGCTCAAGTATTAAATGAGAAAAAGAATTCATCTATTACATTGTCAGCTTTCTACCGTGAGTTAAGAAATATGATTCAAACAACAAATGTTTACCAAGCTTATCCAGTTACTTATAACTCTTTTGCAAACGTGGATTTTGGAACAGTAAAAGGTTTCTCAATCGCTTATGATTTAAGAAGAATGTCTAGTGGTGTTCAATTAACTGCTAACTATACATTGCAATTTGCTGACGGAACAGGTTCAAGTGCATCAGATGGAGTTAACTTGGTAGCATCTGGTCAACCAAACTTAAGAACAACACATCCTTTGGATTTTGACCAACGTCATACCGTTGTAGTAAATGTGGATTACCGTTTTGGAGCAGGAAAAGATTACAATGGACCACGTTTTACTAAAGGTAAAGGTTCAGACAAAGAAAAAGTAATCAATATTTTAGAAGATGTTGGAGCTAACGTAGTATTCCGTGCAGGTTCTGGTACTCCTTACAGCAAACAATCAAACTTTATTCCTGAAGGCCAATTTGGTATCTCCAACAATGCAAGATTAGATGGTTCAATCAACGGATCTAACTTACCTTGGAATTTCAGAATGGACTTACGTGTTGATAAAAACATGGAATTATCATGGGGTGGTAAAAAAGAAGGAGAAGCAAAGAAAAGTGCTAACCTAAATATCTACCTACAAGTATTGAATGTATTGAATACAAAAAATGTAATCAATGTATACAGAGCAACTGGTTCTCCTGACGATGATGGTTATTTAGCTTCTGCGCAAGCTCAAACTACTATTGCAGGTCAAACTAGTCCTACATCTTTCAATGATTTATATTCAGTAAAAATTAATAATCCAAACAATTATCAACGTCCAAGAGTAATCCGTATAGGTGTATTATTAGACTTTTAATTTTTGGTAGATAAATAGAATAGAAATGCTACAAATACATATTGATATGAAAAATAATCGAAATAAATTACTAACGGCAGTTGCCTTTTTAGCTTTAGCATTCAATGCTCAAGCAGAAAGAAATGTTGGAGTTTCTGGTATGGCTCCAATTAGCACTGAAGATCCTATTAGATCTGTTGCGTCAGCTTGTACACCAGCTAAAGCGAAGACCGATTTGGACATAAACAATGTTAGAGCAACCATCATGACTGGTGGTGACTTTTGGTGGGATTTAGTAAACGGATGTTATTTTGTTCCAAAACCTGCAGCTGGTTCTCGTGGGCCATCTTCATTATTTGCTGGTTCACTATGGATTGGTGGTTATGATGCAGGTGGACAGTTAAAAGCAGCTGGTATGACATACCGTCAAACTGGTAATGACTTTTGGCCAGGACCATTGGATGCAAGTGGTGTAACTGATGCTACTACATGTGATGCATGGGATAAGCATTTTAAAATAAACCGTAAAGATGTAGAAACATATTATAACTGGAGAGTTGTTAACGGTGGTGTAGGTCCAAACCCTACTCCAACTGCAGCAATGGATTTAATTGATAATTGGCCAGTAACAGGTACTGATGGTCAGCCATTAGCTCCGTTTTATGATATGAATAGTGATGGAATTTACCAACCTTTCCTAGGTGAGGTTCCTGATTTTGACATTACAGGTACAAGAGGTTGTGCTGCGAAATTATTTGGTGATCAAAACATGTTCTGGGTATTTAATGACAAAGGAAATGTTCACTCTGAAACAGGTGGACAGTCTATTGGTATTGAAATTCAATCACAAGCATTTGGATTTGCAACCAATGATGAAATTAACAATCAAACATTTTACCGTTATAGAATCGTAAACAAATCTTCTTTCCGTCTAGACAGTACGTTCTTCGGAGTATGGGTGGATGCTGACTTAGGTGGTGCATACGATGATTATGTTGGTTGTGATGTATCCTTAGGTTTAGGTTTCTGTTACAATGGAGATTTAGTGGATGATAATGGTGGTACAGGTCAATTATTATACGGTGTAAATCCTCCAGCAATTGGTGTGGATTTCTTCGAAGGACCATTTGCTGATCCAAATGGAGCTGATGATGCAGCTTCAACAGTTCCTTCTAGTTTCTTGAATTACGGGAATGGGACAGTAGATGATGAGCGTATCGGAATGAAAAAATTTATGTATTATAACAATGATGCTACAACAACTGGAAATCCTGATGGAGATAATAACTTTTATCAATACTTAAGTGGTACTTGGTTGGATGATACCCCAATGACATACGGTGGAGATGGTCACCAAAGCGGTGGAATCAACTGTAGCTATATGTTCCCTGGCGCATCAGATCCTATCGGTTATGGTACAAACTTTATTCCTCAAGCTCCATGGGATGAGGCAAGTGTAGGAAATACGCCAGCAGATAGACGTTTCTTACAAAGTGCTGGTCCATTTACATTACAACCAGGTGCTGTAAATACCATTACAACAGGTGTTGTTTGGGCTAGAGCAACTCAAGGTGGAAATTTAGCTTCGTTGGCATTGTTAAAAGGTGCTGATGCGAAAGCTCAAAAATTATTCGACAGATGTTTCAAAACATTAGATGGCCCTACGGCTCCTAATTTAACAATTCAAGAGTTAAATAATGAATTGATATTGTATTGGACAAATCCAACAAACCCTGCGCAATCTAACAATGCAAACGAAGCATATACAGAGGACGATAACCCATCAAGTGGTGCCGATTCGTTATATCGTTTCCAAGGGTATATGATTTATCAATTAAAAGATGCTACTGTAAGTGCTACTGAATTATATAATCCTGATAGAGCGCGTTTAGTATTCCAGTGTGATAAAAAAGATGGTTACAAACAAATTGTAAACTATACGATGGATGATAATTTGGGTGCATTGGTTCCAGAAGAAATGGTAAGTGGAGCAGATGCAGGCATTGTTCATTCTACTTCTATTACAGAAGATAAGTTTGCTGTTGGTAATCCTCAATTAATCAATCATAAATCATATTATTATGCTATCGTAGCTTATGGTTATAGTACTCAACCAAGTACATTACCATTCAACCCTGCTGCATTGCAAGATTATTTGCCATTTATTGCTGGTCGTAAGCAAGCTGATGGATTCTTTGTTCACACAGGAATTCCTCACATTCCAAATCCAGAGTCAGGTGGAACTGTTCAAAATGTAAATTATGGTTCTGGTCCTAAATTGACAAGAATTGAAGGTCAAGGAAATGGCGGAATGGATTTAGATTTTACTGCTGGAACAGTTGCTCGTTTCTTCACAAGCACAGGAATCAATAAAATCAATGATCCACAATACGAAAATGCAAGAGGTCCAGTTAATATCAAAGTAATTGATCCATTAAATGTTCCGAATGCAGAGTTCTTAATACGTATGTTCGACAGTACTTCATTCAATGCTAATATAAATAGTTCTGCATCAGAATGGTATATGGTTAATTTGAATACTAATGATACAGTATGGTCAGATAAAACAATTGCAATACCAAATGAGCAAATCATTGCGAAATGGGGTATGTCTGTAAACATTGTTTTCACAAATGATCCAGGAAGTGCAAGCGCTGCTAATAATGGATTTATTTCAGCAAGTATGGAGTTTTCTGATCCAAGTAAGCGTTGGTTAACAGCTGTTGCTGATGGCGAGAGTGAAGTGTTAACAAACTGGATTCGTTCAGGAACATCTACTACTCCTGCAGATTTTGCAGATTATGCTGGTCAGGACGACAACCAAGATTATGAAAAAGTATTAAATGGAACATGGGCACCTTACCGTTTATGTGCTTCTACACCTGCAACAATAGTTACTTACAGAGGTGGTCCAGCTTGGAATAAATTCATTTCATTGAGTACGATTCCAAAAACTGCAAGTGTTGATGTTGTTCTTACAAGCGATAAATCTAAATGGACACGTTGTCCTGTATTAGAGGAGCAAGATGAAACAGCGTTAGCTGTTGGTGCCGCGCCTAAATTAAACATGCGTGAATCACCTTCAGTAGATAAAAACGGTAAAAAAGCTGGTGATGCTGGATACAATGCAGCAGATGGCGATTTAAATGGAGCACAACCGACAGGTATGGGCTGGTTCCCTGGTTATGCACTTAATCTAGAAACAGGTGAACGTTTAAACATGGCATTTGGAGAAGATTCTTGGTTGGTAAATGAAAATGGTGCTGATATGATTTGGAATCCTACTTCTACAACAATTAGTGCAGGTTCGCCTATATTCGGAGGAAAACATTACATCTATGTGTTTGGCCATAACGATAATGCGAAATATGCAAGCACTGATGCTCAGTTGCCAAATGAATTTAGAGATATTCCAGCTTATGACCTAGGTGTAGCTTCTTATAAATTGTTGAAAGCGGTTGAAAATACTGCAGGTACAGTTAGCGAAGGATACAAAAGAGAATTTTTTGCTGACGCAATGTGGGTAAATATTCCTTTGGCTGTATCAGGACGTCAATTATTAGAAACTGATGTAAAAGTTCGTTTACGCGTTGGAAAAGCATACAAAAAATTCAGTACAGGAAATGTAGTTCTTGATGGAACATTGGCGCCAGGTCAACGATACTATGTTGAGAACGGACCAATTACTCACAACTCAGTATCTGTTGCTGAAGGTTCTACTTTTGTTGCTGTTAATGCAAATTATACGGCATCTGTTACAAATGCAATCGTAACTACTGTAACTCGTAACGCTGATCCATATTATTCATTCTCAACTGCTGATATTCAAACAGCAACTGCTGATAATGATGCTGCAAAAAGTGCATTGGACTTAATTAACATTGTGCCTAATCCATATTATGCATACTCAGGTTATGAAAAGTCTACTTTAGATAATATTGTTAAGATTACTAACTTACCTGATCAATGTACAATTACAATTTATACATTGAATGGAACTCAAATCAGAAAATTCAAGAAAGATGATTCGAAAACATCATTGGATTGGGATTTGAAAAACCAAGCACGTATTCCTATCGCTAGTGGTATCTACATTATACACGTAGATGTTCCTAATGTTGGTGAAAAAGTGTTGAAATGGTTTGGTGTATTACGTCCAATCGATTTGGAGTCGTATTAATCAGTAATAACGATAGAATATCAAAAAACAGAATTTACACAAAACAAGATATAATATGAAAAAGTATTGTAAATTATTTGCTCCGGTTACTTTAGCAGCTTTATTGCTTGCTTCGGATACAATTACAGCTGGTAACCCAGACCGTGCAGGGCAAGCTGGAGCTACCCAATTATTAATCAATCCTTGGGCACGTAGCTCAGGATGGGGTGGAGCTAACATGGCTGGCGCTAGAGGTCTTGAGTCAATGTTCTTGAATGTTGCAGGAACTGCATTTACACGCAAAACCGAACTAATGTTTGCTCGCACACAATGGTTAAAAGGTACTGATATTAATATTAATGCATTTGGTTTAACACAACGTGTTGGTGAAACAGGTGCATTGGGTATTTCAATCATGTCTATGGATTTTGGAGACATTGAAATTACAACCGTAGATAATCCTGAAGGAGGTTTAGGTACCTATTCTCCTCAGTTTTTAAATATTGGTGTTTCTTATGCTAAAGGTTTTTCCGATAATATTTTTGGTGGTATTGCATTAAAAGTAATTACTGAAAAAACAGCTAACGTAAGTGCTCGTGGTATTTGCTTGGATGCAGGGATTCAATATGTGGCTGGTAAAAACGATCAGTTGAAGTTCGGTATCGCTTTGAAAAATGTAGGACCCCGTATGAAGTTTTCTGGTGATGGTTTATCATTCAAAACTCCTGTTCCTGCTTCTACAAATGGATCAAATGTTATGACTGTAGAACAACGTTCTGCACAATTTGAATTGCCTTCATTATTGAGCATCGGTGCTGGTTATGATTTTTATTTATCAAAAGATAGCGCTTCAATGAAAACACACCGCGTAACAGCTATGGGTTCATTCGTTTCTAACTCTTTCTCTAAGGATGAATACAAATTAGGATTAGAGTACGGGTGGAAAAATATGGTAATGGTTCG
>JBIIOB010000434.1:0-2654 GCA_044337125.1 Bacteroidia bacterium | reverse complement strand
CCACACATTACATGCACGATTCCTTGGCAAAAAACTTTTGGAATGGTTATACACAAGATTTAATCAATGTAAAAAACAAAGGACATGAAATTGCAAGTCATTCGGTGAGTCATGTTCCCGATTTTGACAATGAAAGTATTGTTCCTGAAGGAACATGCGGCAATACCGAACTTAGCTATCAACCATTTTATAACGGTATGCTATCAACCAATGTAACCGTTTGCGGAGAAACAGAAGTATCAAAATTGTTATTGGATAGAGATGTAAATGCAAATGTTAAGTCATTCCGAGCAGGTTATTTAGCATACAATAAAAAAATACTGAACTCACTCGAAACAAATAATTATGCATTCAACTCTAGCAGTAGTGCGAACGATGTATTAACGGCATTTCCATTTCAAGGACATTTAGATCTTTCCATGAATGGAGCATTGAGTACCATTTATGAAATCCCCAATACCATTTCTGATGTATTTATGATTGATCCTATCTCAGAATATAATTACAACAACAAAGTGGCACAATGGCTAAATTCATTAAAAAGAAATGCAGATAATTATGCAGCTTCCTTATTATTGATTCACCCCAACCGTTTGTACAAAATACAAGCAGAACAAAATTTAATACGCTCACTTCCTAACAACACACGTATCATTCCTTTTGAACACTATGGGAATTATTGGAAAGCAAGAGAAAATTGCTCATTCGACTATCAACTAGAGAATGATTCTGTTTTAAAAATCATTATTAAAAATAGTTCATTACCACTTCATCACGACTTAAGTTTTGTGGTAGATAAAGGAATGCTACTTCACAAAATTTATGTAGTTGACGAAAACAACAATCCTATTAATTTGCTTCAAGAGCAATGGGAAACCGATAGTAAGATATTATTTTCGGAACGCTTTTCAGAAAACTATGCAACCTACTATTATACACCCGATGGGCCAGCAACTGTTTTTGCAAATTATCCAAATCCATTTTCTACGCATACTACTTTTAGTTTTGAATTGATGAAAGATGCTCAAGTAGTAATGAAAATTTACGATGTATCCGGGCGATTTATTGAAGAGCCCATCAACGATAATTTAGAATTGGGATTGTATCATTACTCCTATACAAATACGCATCTATCCGATGGCTTGTATTTTTATTCCATTACCATTGACGATGAAAAACCCGTTGTAAAAAAATTAATTGTAAGCTCACAACCATAAGCACATTGAAAAACAAGCAACTGTTATACATCCTACTTTTAGCATTTCTAATTCGCGTTGTTTATTTTATTGCTATCGCCATAAACAATCCCGAAGGTTTTTACATGTATGATTCATACGGCTATTGGCAAATTGCATTCAATGTAAAAGAATATGGAATATTTAGTCAGAGCTACAATTTACCCATAGAGCCAGATTATTACCGAACACCCCTCTATCCTCTATTTATAGTACTTGCAGAAAGTGTGCAAATAGAAACCTATCCCATTATTATTTTACAAATCGTACTTGGTGTAGCTACTTGTTATTTCACTTACAAATTGGGCGAATTAATTACAAACAATAAATTCATTGCAAGCATTGCTGCTTTATTTGTTGCAATAGACGTTCCAAGTATTGTAATGAATAACATTGTAATGACTGAAACGCTGTTTAGTTTTTTATTGGTTCTGAGTGTATATTCTTTTGTAAGCTATCTAAAAAACAACAGCATTAAATTATTAGCATTATCAGCCATGTTTTGTGGTTTAACCATTTTATGCCGACCCATTGCTTTTTTTATTCCTTTGTTTTTTTCGGTGTTTCTAATTTATGCGAGCAGAAAAAAAAGTGCAGCGCACGTTCTCGACAAGCTCGAACTGACAAGCGCACGCTGGTCTATAACCAATATTAAAAATGCACTAAAAAAACAATTATTTTTAAAATCATTACTTACAACAACTCTATTATTATTCATTACACTGCTCACCATTTCACCATGGCTGATACGAAATAAAAACACATTCAATCATTACTTCATGAGTGTGATTCGTGAGCACGACATGCAAAACTATCAAGCAGCGGCTATTTACGGAGAGTTGAATAATAAATCTTTACCCGAATCGCAAAGTATATTGCGCTGGAAAACATTCAAAGCATTTAAAGGAGATGCCAATAAACAACCGTATGAATATGCTCGATTTATAGAAAACGATGCAATGCAAATTGCATTTGCTAATCCAGGTATATTATTAAAACATCATGCTATCCAATTTGTACATTTTTTCCTGAAGCCCTGCAGAGCCTATATTGATATACAATTGGGACATTGGGGAAGTGGTTACAATACCATCCCAAAAGATTATCCGATTTTTAAATACTTGTTTGAGCACAATAGCAAGTTAACCATTACTGTAGTTTTCTTTCAGCTATTTGTTTTATTATTAATGTATTTAAGTTTAGTGTTTGGATTTATTTATTTCAAACAAGAAAAAAACATGTTCTATTTTCTTGTAATCGGATTGCTGGTATTTTGTTTTGCGAACTTAACACTTCCGTATGTTACTGAATCACGTTTTCGCATGCCGGTAGTACCTTACCTAGCGATTATAAGTGCGGCAGGAATTTATTTTGTAAAAGAGAAGTGGAAGAATTTTCGATTAATGAAAAAACAAATAA
>JBIIOB010000433.1:0-2663 GCA_044337125.1 Bacteroidia bacterium | reverse complement strand
ACCTACAACTGTTTCTTCAACAATACGAGCAGGAGCAGGTAATTTACCAGCTTTTAAAATATTCACTAAATCTTCTGCCTCATTAATTGTAAAGTTACCAGTAATAGATGAGTTACCGCCAGCAATTTCATCTTTTACATTCGGGAAAGAGTAAACACTATTATCTAAAACAATTGCAATTGATTTACCAATATTTTCTCTTGTTAAACGCTTCCAGATATTTGCAGCATCTGTTTTCATACTCATTGAGATAGATGGAGAACCAGAACCTTGTTCAAACATTTTACGAGCATCTGAAATAATATCACCATACAATGGAGATTTTCCATCACGAGTTGTTGTACGAATTGCGATTAATTGTAAAGTAGTTTCCTCTTTGTCAATTGGTTTAAAGCTCCAGAAGAACTTAGAACGTGGAGGGAAAATACTTTTGATCTTTGGATTATTCAAAAATTCATTAACTTTTGCTGTATCTTTAATGGAAGCATATCCAACAACTGGACCTTGACCTAATACTGGTTTGCCTTGCTCATCACGACCAACAGCAGCACCTAATACAGCAAACAATGGATTTTCTTTACGCATTCTTGCGATAGTATCAGCAGAAGTTTCAGTAGCTTTTGAAGAATCCTTTTTATCTGTACCTAATTGACTTGCTAAATTCGCTTTAGAAGAATCAACAGCAGGTGCAGCTTTTGAAGAATCTGTTGCAACAACAGCTCCTGTTGTATCAGCTGTTGATTTGGTAGAATCAGTAGGAGTTAAAATTTCTTTTAAGCGAGTGTTTGCTTGCTCTAATAATGGATAAATTTCTTTGTTGTCATATGTTTCCCAGAATTCCAAATTAGCACTTCCTTGTAATAATTTACGAACACGTGCTTTATCTGTAACACCAGGTAATTCAATTAAAATACGACCAGAAGAAGCTAAACGTTGAATGTTTGGAGTACTTACACCAAATTTATCGATACGAGCTCTTAATGTATTTTCAGAAGTTGCAATCGCTTCTTCTACGCGTTCACGTAAAAACTTTAAAACATCTTCATCAGAAGTATTAAAATCAACTTTTCCTTTTAATTCAATTGTTTGGAAATTGATTGCTAAACGACCATTTGGATTTGCTTTTTTATATTCTTCACCAAACAAAGTAACATAATCTTTGGTTGAGGTTTTTTGCAAAGTAGTTGCTGACGACAAAGCTTGAATAAAAGCTGGATCATTGCTATTGTTTGATAAACCTTTGATAATTTCTGAAACAGAAACCTCAAGTGTTACATTCATACCACCTTTTAAATCCAAACCTAGATTCAATTGACGATTTCTAACCTCTTCATACGTGTATTGTGCACTACCTAAATCATAAACTGGCAACTTTTTCAAAGAATCCAAATATGAATTACGTTTTGCAGCATGCACAGAATCCAAGTATGTTTTTTGTTCTGTTGGATTGTCAGATACTTTCTTTGCTTGTTCTTGAACATCCGCCTGAGCAACATAATTCAACGCATAAGCCTCAGCATCACCTTCTATCGAAGCAGCTTTCCAAGTAAACATTAAATAATAAGCACATGCAAGTGCCAATAAAATCGCAAACAGCCTAATAGCTCCTTTGTTCTGCATAATTGATTAATTAAATTGTTTTTCTTTTATAGTATTCAACAAAATTAAATGTCGAATATTGGTTTTATTCCTAAAATAAGGGTGCAAATATAGAATAACAATTATTATTTACCAATTTTATAATAAGATTGATTAAAACATATGCTTTTTCCCTTAATTTCAATAACTTTGTTAGACTTAAATGGTCAAAAAAATGAATTTCAAGACATTCAAAATCCTCCTAGCATTTATTGGTTTATTGGGACTAAAATCAACAGCTCAACCCTATTTTCAGTGGTATGACAGTATTCCAGTTAAAATAAATAGCACTTTTATTGCTAATCCTTGGGCTGGAGGGATTAATTTTGGTCAGCCCTCGGCTATCGACCTTGACTTAGATGGGACAAAGGACTTGTTCGTTTTTGACAAAACAGGTAATAAAATCAGAACCTTTATCAATAATGGAGCTACTGGAACTGTAGATTACAAATATTCCCCTTATTATGAAACCAAATTCCCTAAACTACACGATTGGGTGCTTTTAGTTGACTTCAATTGCGATGGGAAAGAGGATATTTTCAGCTATTCTGATGTAGGTGGCGGTTTTGATGTATACAAAAACACCTCCTCCATTGCAACTGGGCTCCAATTTCAGAAAATTGTTACCCAACAAAAATCAATTTACAACCCTCCAAGTGGTTCACTTATTAATTTATATGTAAGCTCGGTGGATATCCCAGCAATTTCTGACATTGACAATGATGGCGATTTGGATGTTATCACTTTTGCAATAACTGGAACCTACATGGAATACCATAAAAATATGAGTATGGAGCTTTACGGAACCTGTGATAGCTTAAAGTATAAAATGGCGAACAGATGCTGGGGATATGCAGCAGAAAACTCACTAAGCAACGATTATACATTATTTGATACGTGTATTGGCAATGTTTCCAATCCTGAAATAGCTCCCTACGATCAACAAACGCGATCTACTGAGCGCCATTCGGGTTCTTGCGAACTTTGTATCGACCTCGATAATGATGGGGATAAAGAATTTATAG
>JBIIOB010000432.1:0-2670 GCA_044337125.1 Bacteroidia bacterium | reverse complement strand
GTAGTTTACTTTACTCATTGTTTTGAAAATACAATTGCTGCATTGCAACCTCCAAAGCCTGCTGCTGTTTTCAGACTGTTATTAATGTTTTTTTCTAAAGTTTTATTGATAATATTTACAGGTTTTGTTGTTCCAGAATTTGAAAAATTGTAAGTACCAATCAGTGTATTGTTTCGCATTGATTCTAATGTAATTACCGATTCAATAATCCCTGCAGCACCAAGTGTATGGCCAAAATAGCTTTTTAAACTATTCATTGGTACATTCTCCAAATGAGCATCAGTAATTGCTAGAGCCTCCATTTCATCATTAAATAAGGTGGCTGTTCCATGCCCAGAAATAAAATTTATTTGATCGGCTGTTAGTCCCGATTCTTTTAATGATTTTTCAATTGCTATTAGCAAGCCATCTCCTGTCCTTGAAGGACCTGATATGTGATTGGCATCATTCGAACTAGCTCCACCTTTTACAAGTATTGGTTCTTGTGTTGAATTTAAAAATGCCTTGTTATTTGTTAATACAATCGTTCCAGCAGCTTCACCTAGTGAAATACCAGTTCTATCTGCATCATAAGGTTTTGCGATTTCATTGCTAATGGCTTTAAATGATTGAAAACCAGAAACAACAAAATGAGAAATTAAATCAACACCAACCACAACAATGTTTTCGTATTCATTTTCTTCTAAAAGTCTTTTTCCTAAAATGAGAGCAAGCACGCCTGATATACAAGCATTTGAAATAACAATGGGTGTGTTTGGGTTACCAAAATAACTTCCAATTACATTTGCTGTTTCCCAAAGTAATAGGCGTTTTTTATCAAATTTGTGTTTCGAAGTAGAATCTAATAAATCAATATTCCCTTTCGTACTTGAAAAAATAATTAGGGTTTTATTACTTTTTATATCAATCGCTTTATTTTGGTCTAATGCATTTTGTATAGAAAGGATTGCTAATTTTTCAAGTTTAGTATAGGTTTCAGATGTATTAATTTTTTGAAATTCATCCTCAATAGTTGAATTGTTTATTATAGCAGCATGAACTGGTTCATTAGAAAAAGTAGATGTTTCAAAAAAATGTACACCTGTTTTCATCTGTTTCAAGTTGTCGAAATTAACCTTGCTTGAAAAGCCTAATGGGGAAATAATATTATCTGCTGCTACAAAAACGTTCATAAATTTAGTGCAAGCGATGTGTTTTTTTCCATTCTTCAAAGAAGGCAGGAACTGTAATTAATAATTCGTGTTCCATGTTTATAAATACCTGAGTGGAACTTCCTGTTGCAACCAGCTCATTGTCAGATACTCTAAAGATTTTATAGTTGAAAATAATCTTGGCTGCAGGTGAGTTAATGAAAGTGGTTTCAATTATTACACTGTCACCATATTTAACTGTTTTTTTAAAATCAACATGGATGTTAACTAAGGGAGTTGCAAATTTATATTTGTAAACATCTAGGTAACTAAGGCCGTATTTATTTCCAAAAGCCTCCCGGCCATCTTCAAAAAACTTGATGTAATGTCCATGCCAAACAATTCCCAACGCATCCACCTCACTAAATCTCACTGGTACTTGTGAACTGTGAAATAAAGTAGTTTGCTTTGCTGTTGATTGTTGAGTTAGTGTTTCCATTTTTTCAGGAGGCTAAAGTATTAAATTTATAGCAGATGAATAGTATAAACAATTTAAAACTTCGATTGTTTAGTAAGATTTTCTGCTTTTAGTTGAAGTCACTTCTTTAACAACTTTTAACAACCTGTAACTACCGTTAACAGTAGATTGTTATATTTTTGTGCCATCAAAAATGCTAAACAGATTACATCTCTAAAATTATAAAACAATGACGGATATTCAAGAATTAAACGCTCGTATTCAACGAGAGAGTGCTTTTGTGGATTTATTGACCATGGAAATGGACAAAGTAATTGTTGGACAAAAATACATGGTTGAACGATTACTCATAGGTTTATTATCGAATGGGCATATTTTACTAGAAGGGGTTCCTGGACTAGCAAAAACCTTGGCTATTAAATCCTTAGCCAATACTATTCATGCTAATTTTAGTCGTATCCAATTTACTCCTGATTTGTTACCAGCCGATTTGATTGGTACAATGATTTATAATCAAAAAAGAGAAGAGTTTACAGTAAAGCAAGGACCAATTTTCGCCAACTTTATTTTGGCCGATGAGATTAACCGTGCTCCTGCAAAGGTTCAAAGTGCTTTGTTAGAAGCAATGCAAGAAAAACAAGTAACCATTGGTGAGCAAACATTTAAATTGCCCAACCCATTCCTGGTCTTGGCAACCCAAAATCCAGTTGAACAAGAAGGAACATATCCTTTACCAGAAGCACAAGTGGATCGTTTTATGATGAAGTTGGTGATTGGATACCCTACCAAAGAGGATGAGCGTAAAATCATTCGTCAGAATTTAGCAAGCGAATACCCAACGGTAAACACTGTTCTTAAACCAGAGGATATTTTAAGTGCTCGTCAAGTGGTAAAAGATGTATACATGGACGAGAAAATTGAAAAATATATAGTAGACATTGTGTTTGCAACTCGATATCCAGAAGAGTACAAATTGGATAAATTCAAAGGCTTAATTAGCTTTGGAGGATCACCTCGTGCTAGTATTAACCTTGCCATGGCTGCAAAAGCATATGCCTTTAT
>JBIIOB010000431.1:0-2672 GCA_044337125.1 Bacteroidia bacterium | reverse complement strand
TATTGATATTGTCCCATAATTTTACTGATTGTTGTAGGTGAACCTTGAATAGCAGTACGTTGCAAATAATGGAACACCCCACGTTTTCCACCCATTTCTTCGCCACCACCAGCACGTCCTGGACCGCCATGTGTTAACAATGGCATTGGAGAACCATGACCTGTGCTTTCTTTTGCACAATCGGCATTCAACACTAAGATACGTCCATGCATACAAGCAGCACCTATTACAAAGTCTCTTGCTATTTTATCATCAGCAGTTACAATTGAGCAAACTAACGAGCCTTTGCCCATTTTTGCCAATTCTATTGCATCGCCAATCGTTTTGTATGGCATGATTGTACTTACAGGTCCAAATGCTTCAATGTTGTGACAATCTTGATTTTTGAAAGGATCACTGTTTAAGAACAAAATTGGAGACATGAATGAACCTTTGTTTTTATCAGCTCCCATTACTTCAAACTTTTCTAAATCACCAAATACAATTTTTTGGGATTTTGCTAATTGCATTACTTTTTCTGCAACTTCTTTTAATTGTGACTTTCCTGCCAATGAACCCATGCGAACACCTTCTACATTTGGATCACCAATAGTAGTTGTAGCCAAACGTTTGCCCAATGCAATTTGAACATCCTCTACCAAATTTTCAGGAACAATAATTCTACGCACAGCAGTACATTTTTGACCAGCTTTGGTAGTCATTTCTCGCTGAACTTCTTTGATGAAAATATCGAATTCAGCAGTTCCTGGAGTAGCATCTGGTCCAAGAACGCAACAATTTAATGAATCGGCTTCCATGTTGAATGGAACAGCTTCTTGAATTAAACGTGGATGAGCTTTCAGCATCATACCAGTGCTTGCTGAGCCAGTAAAGGTTACTACATCCTGACTTTCTACAAAATCTAATATTCCATTGGCACTACCGCAAATTAATTGAAGTGAACCTTCAGGTAAAATTCCTGATGCTGCAATTTCTTTCACAACAGCTTCAGTTAGGAAAGAAGTTACTGTGGCAGGTTTTACAATTGCAGGAACACCTGCTAATAGATTCACTGCAATTTTTTCAAGCATACCCCAAACTGGGAAATTGAACGCATTGATATGAATAGCAACACCTTCTTTTGGTACACAAATATGATGACCGATGAATGAACCGCCTTTACTTAATTTGGCAGCTTCACCATCATAGCAAAACGTTTCATCAGGAAACTGTCTGCGCAAACTAGCATAGGTAAACAAATTTCCAATTCCACCTTCAATATCTACCCAGCTATCGGAACGAGTAGCACCAGTAGCCCAACTTACTTTGTAAAACGTTTCTTTTTTTGCTTGCAAGTGCATTGCTATGGCTTTCAACATTCTTCCACGTTCCTGGAAAGTCATTTTACGCAATGCTGGACCGCCTACTTTACGAGCATAGGTCATCATTTCTGCAAAATCTAATCCTTTGCTACTAGCAGTTGCAATAGCATCACCGTTAATTGCATTGTACAATGTTTGTCCATCTTCTGCACCAGCAGTCCATTTTCCTAGCGCGTAGTTTTGTAATTTCATAAGTTGTGAATTATAGAATTTATAATCTAATTTTAGAATTAATCAAGCGTCTCAAATGTACTAAAAAAGGATTCATTTTTATTGAAAAAATGAGGCTTGTTTTGAATAAAAAAGTAGATGGGAAATTGTTTAATTATTCCAGATTCGCCAAGCTTCTTCTGCTTGTTGATGAAGCATGCTTAAGCCATTGATGGCAGTTGAGCCTTGTTGTTTGCCTCGTTTTAAAAATTCGGTTTCAGTGGGATTGTAAACCAAATCGTATAAAAGATGATTGGAAGTAAGCAATCCATAAGGAATTTCGGGTGCCTCCGAAACGTTCGGAAAGGTTCCAACGGGACTGGTATTCACAATTAATTTAAATGCATTTAACACATGCTCATTCAATTCATTGTAATTAAAAGCTTTTGATGTTTTTAATGTCGATTTATCACGGCTAACAAAATAGCAATCGATACCAATCTCCTTCAGTACATAAAAAACGGCTTTACTTGCGCCACCAGTTCCTAAAATCAAGGCACGTTCATGATGTGTTTCGAGGAATGGTTTGATGCTTTGTTTGAATCCAAATGCATCGGTATTGTATCCAATGCGTTTTCCGTTTTCAATTTTTATGCAATTTACAGCTCCAATTTCTTTTGCTGCAGCATCAAGTTCATCTAAAAAAGGGATGACCGATTCTTTATAGGGAATAGTGACGTTTAAGCCAATTAAGTCTGGATGTTGATTAATTAAATCAGTTATTAATTCAATACGTTCAATAGGGTATAATTCATATGCACAATTCTCTATGTTTTCTTTCTCAAATTTTTCTGAGAAGTATTTTTTAGAAAAAGAGTGGGTGAGTGGAAAACCAATTAAACCGAATTGTTTCATATTATTTCTCCTTCGAAAATTTTGCTTTCGCAAATTCAATGAGAATCGGTAAAACTGAAATAAATATGATTCCTAAGGCTACTTTTTCGATGTTTGCTCTAATCCATGGAATTTCACCTAAAAAGTATCCTGCTAATGTTAATGAGCCAATCCAGATGATTCCACCTAAAAGATCAAAAGATAAAAATTTACGGTAATTCATTTCTGCAACGCCAGCAACAAAGGGAGCAAATGTTCTCACAATAG
>JBIIOB010000429.1:0-2676 GCA_044337125.1 Bacteroidia bacterium | reverse complement strand
AAAACCTCGAAAGTTTTTACTTCCGAGGTTAATATTTAATTAGTTTTATAATCTAATCCGTGTCAACTTTTTTCAGGACTAGTCACTCTATAAACTATTATTCTATTATTTCTTCATTCTTCTACGAATAAAACGTACCAAGAAATAAGCAGTTGCACCTAAAATAATCCATAGTGGCCAAGCATAAACAATTCCAACCAAAAAGCTCAAGAAACCATTCCAACCATTTCCAAATGCGTTCCCTATTCTACCAAAAAAGCCTGGTTTATCAGCTGGTGTGTATTCAAAATCTTGATGAAAGGTTAAATTGATGGTACTGTAATCTACCTGATCGCCCAAATACTTTAACTCCCCTTCCTTTGCTTCAATCTCTTCACGTATCTCACCCAACTTTTGTTCAATCTCCAACACATCGGTTACTTTGCTTGCTTTGTTTAAAATATCCAAATACCGTTTTTCAATTTCCTTTTTAGATTTTAATCGCGATTGAATATCAACAAACTGTGCTGTTACATCTTCGGCAGAAATGTTTTTTGAATTCACATTCGTTGCCACACCCAACAAACGATTTACCATGCCTTCAAAATCTTTGTTCACCACACGAATCACCATATCGTTGGTGATGCTATAGGTTGAATTTTCCTCATTTTCGTTTCCGATATAGGCATTGTTCAATTTAATGATTTTTTCAATTTCCGTGCGAGCTTTTTTATAATCGTCCACCGTTATGTTCAAGTTGGCTGTTTTCCGGATTTTAGAAGGGATTTTGATTTGCAAGGTGGTCGTGCTTCCTGAAGGTAAACTACTTCCTGCTTCTTCATCCATTACTGTTGGAGGGCTAAACTTAACAGTTTCCATCATTGGTGGTGGAGCTAAATCATCTGAAGCCATATCCGCGGAGAAGTTTTTTTCTTTTGAAGCACCTGCACAAGCAGCAAGCATTGCAATGGCAAAAAAAGATGCATAAATTTTAGAGGGTGTTTTCATGGTTTGGATTTTTTTAGGTAGAACGAACGATTATTTTATTTATTACATTCATGAGATGCATCTATTTTCAGATTCCATAAACCATTTATTCTTAATTTAGTGGAAATTAAAAAATAGCCGATTATGAGTATTTGGTTTAAACCCTACAACTTAGCTGATTTACAATGGATGTTGAAAGAAAACATGTGCGAAGCCATTGGAATAGAAATAACCGAATTAACTGAAACAAGCATCAAAGGCAAAATGCCTGTCGACCACCGTACGGTACAACCCATGAAAATATTGCATGGAGGAGCTTCTGTTGCTTTGGCTGAATCATTGGGTAGTATTGGCTCCAATTTAATTGTGGACATCAGCAAATATGCCTGTGTTGGTTTGGATATCAATGCCAATCACCTTCGTCCTGCCAGCAGTGGCTTTGTTTTTGCAGAAGCAACACCCATTCATATTGGTAAAAAAACACATGTGTGGACGATTGAAATAAAAGATGAAAAAGGAAAATTGGTTTGTATCAGTCGACTTACCATGGCTGTGGTAGAAATTGCAAAATAAAAAAATGAAAATACGATTTCACATATACACGATTCTGTTCAGCATTTTGCTAATGCTTTCGCATTTAAGTTTGTTTGCTCAAAGCAAAACAAAACTGAATGAAGAAATAGCGCAGTTGAAAAAGGACAAAGCGCTGCAACATGCAACTTGGAGTGTATGTGTGATGAATACAAAAAAAGATTCCATCCTAGCCGAATACAACAGCACAACGAGTTTGGTTCCTGCAAGTACACTAAAAATTGTGACCACAGGTGCTGCTTTGGGACTACTGGGTAGTGATTTTAAGTTTGAAACAAAATTGCAATACGATGGCAGCTTCGATTCCATTTCTGGAAAAATAAAAGGCAATTTATACATTCTTGGTGGTGGCGATCCTACCCTACAATCGAGTTACTTTAGAGATAAAAAAGATAGTTTAACCGTAGTTGAAAAATGGGCCTATGCTTTAAAAGCAAAAGGCATCAAACAAATTGATGGTGCTGTGATTGCCGATGCCAGCATATTTGAAGACAACATAGTTCCGGCACAATGGATTTGGGGCGACATGGGCAATTACTTTGGTGCGGGCGCAAACGGATTATCGTATCATGATAACACATACACCGTGTTTTACAATTCGGGCGAACTGGGAAGTAAAACAACCATCAACAAAATAAGTCCGAGCATTAGCAACTTACAATTTGTAAATACGGTAACCGCAGGTGGTAGTGGCGACAATGCTGTTATTTATGGATCGCCTTACTCCTATTACCGATTTGCAGAAGGAACCATTCCTGCCAATAAAAGCAATTACGAAGTGGATGGTTCTATTCCTGATCCATCGTTGTTTTGTGCACAAGAACTAACTGCTGCATTAAAAAAAGCGGGAATAAGCGTCAACGAAAAACCGACTACCGTTAAAATTCAAAAAGAAAACAATGAATTTGCTACTGCTAACCGCAGAACCTTGTACACGCACTACTCGCCTAGCCTCGATAAGATTGTGTATTACACCAATTTAAAAAGCAATAATATGTATGCCGAGCATTTGATGAAATACATTGCTTTCAAAAAAACAGGATTGGGTTCAACTGCTGAAGGTGTAAAAATTATTAGTACTTATTGGAAAGAAAAGGGAGTTGACATTGGCGGCTTAAG
>JBIIOB010000430.1:0-2676 GCA_044337125.1 Bacteroidia bacterium | reverse complement strand
CCGTTGGTACCATTTGCACCTGTAGGACCAGTTGCTCCTGCAGTTCCAGAACCTGAATTGCATAATGATGTCCAGGTAGTTGTTGCAGCTATAAAATAGAAATAACAATCAAAATCTGTATCATAAACTAATAATGAATTTGCTGGTGATGCAATTGCATTTCGTTGTGCAGTTGTCATTCGTGGAACCAAAACACCTTTATCAGTTGCTTGCATCTCAAGAATAGAGCTAGCATTAGGAGTAGTAGTACCAATACCAACATTGTTTTGGGCAGTAGTTTTTAATGCACCAATAGAAATAAAAAATGCTACTGTAGCAAATTTTACTGTTTGTTTTAGTTTTATCATTTTTATTGGGGTAGGGTTTGTTACACAAATATATAATAAAAAAGCAAAATAAAAACCCGAATAGTAAAACTATTCGGGCTAAATTTTTTAACAGAAAAAAAATTATTGTGGATTTTTGCTTTTTCCAGTGATTTCTTTTTCTTCTTCCTTTTTTATTGCTGGTTCAGGTTCCTTATAATTAGGATTTCTTGAACGTTCCCAGGTTTGTTTTTCATCAACAGTTGTACTTTCTGATGCTTTTTGTGAGTTATCAGGGGATTTTAAAGAAGTACCTTCTTTTGCCTTTTTTAAAACTTCCTGTGAGTAGGAAGAGTTTGCAGAAAGGATGAAAACGAAGACTATTGCAATTGATTTTAATATTTTCATAGTTTTAGTTTTATGGTGCATCTAAAATCATTAATGAGCGGTTAAAGTAGGTTCCACTTGTAATTAAATTATTGATAGTGGTATTGGTAGTACCTGCTCTTTGGGCAGTCCATCTAATTTCAACTGTATTTGGAACTCCAGGGTTAACTGTAAGTGGTGTTGAAACACCAATGTCCCAAAGATTCCAAGCAATACCAGTAAATGTATCCCATTCTCTAATAGAAACTCCGTTTACTCTTACTTCAAACCATATAGTATGATTATCTCTAGGACCAGCAGTATAAGTACCCGCTGCTGTGAAATGCATGAATACACTTGAATTTACAGGGGTAAAGGTTAATGTCATTTGAGGCATTAATACAAAGGCTCCTGCAGCAGCATTTGCAGCCACTGTTGCATCGGTTGTTCCGATAACGCTGTATTTGAATACATTCCCCGGACCAGTTGGACCAGTTACACCATTAGTTCCTGTTGCACCAGTAGCGCCATTCGCACCATTTGTTCCAGCAGACCCAGTAGCTCCAGTAGCGCCATTTGTTCCGTTGGTACCAGCAACACCAGTAGCTCCCGTTGCTCCATCAATTCCGTTTGCCCCAGCACTTCCAGTAGCACCAGTTGCTCCTGTGCTTCCATCAATACCGTTTGTTCCAGCAGCTCCAGCAGCACCTGTCGGACCAGTTGGGCCCGTTGCACCTGAACCCGATGAACACAAGGATACCCATGAAGTAGTTGCAGTTACATAATAGTAATAACAATCAAAATTGGTATCATACACCAATAAGGAATTTGCTGGTGAAACAATAGCCAATCTTTGAGCTGTTGTCATCCTTGGCACTAATACACCTTGTGTTGTGGACTGTACCTCTAATGCAGAAGTTGCATTAGGAGTATTGGTTCCAATCCCAACATTATTTTGAGCAGTAGTGGTTATTCCATAACCTATGAAAATAACCAAAGAAAGTAGTTTTATTAAGTTGTGTTTTTTCATGTTGAGTATGTTAAGTTGTGATAAAGATAATCGAATAATTCAATAAAAATTATTTTACTATGGTTACAGTTCCAATGTATTTATGTTTTTGATCCTTATTATCTTTTAAGTTGACAACATAAATATACACATCTTGTTGAGCAATTTCACTGCCTTGATTTGCTTTTCCATCCCAGTGTTTGTTAATGCTATCCGTATAGAAAATCATATTTCCCCATCTATCATAAATCAACATTTCAAATTCTTTGATGTATTCTCCTTTGCCATAAAATTCATCATTTATTCCATCTCCATTTGGTGAAAATGCATTTGGTATATAAAAGGTAAATTCAGGATCAATAACCACACAAAGCTGATAATCACTTACACAGCCAGCAGCATTACTAACATTTAATGTTACACAATACGTTCCAATTTCTCCATATAAATGTGAAGGGTTGGAAAGTGTACTGGTGTTAGATGAATTAGTATTTAAAGAGTCACCAAAATTCCAGATGTATGATGTTGCACCAACAGATGTATTTGTAAATTGTACAGTTGGAGTTAAAATACTCGTAGATAATGGTGCAGTAAATTCAGCAACCGGCACAGGAAATACATTAATCATTGCTGTTATAGTTGTATCATTCGTACATCCACTATTTGATGTTACTGTTAATGAAATAGAATACTGTCCAGGATTAATAAAGCAATGTGTTGGGTTTTGCAAATTAGATCCTCCTTCAGTTCCTCCAAAATTCCAATTCCATGTGTTAATTGTTCCTGAATTTACAGAAGAAGCATCCGTGAAATTCACACAAAGTGGTGCACAACCTGATAAAACATCTGCTGAAAAGTTAACAGAAGGAATAGTTAATACAGTTACAGTAACTGTTGATGTTGCTGGTGGTGAACAACCGTCAACTGCAGTTACAGTGTATGTAGTAGTTACAGTTGGTGAAGCAGTAGGACTGCCACTTGCTGGATTATTTAAAC
>JBIIOB010000428.1:0-2692 GCA_044337125.1 Bacteroidia bacterium | reverse complement strand
TAATAAGGTTGAAGGACTAACAATTACAATCTTTTTATCCCAAGCATAAGTAAACAATTCTTGATCGGCCTGAACAGCTACACTGAATGAAGATTCGATTGGAATGAATAACAATACAAAATCGGGTGTATTAAAATCGGGTGAAGTTGGATAATTTTTTTCGCTCAACAATTTTACATGACTGCGAATGGATAAGATATGCTCTTTCACATATCGTTCTCTGTCTTCATCCGAATCGGCATTTACAAGCGCTTCGTAAGCAACTAAGGAAACTTTTGAATCGACTACAATGTGTTTGCTATCCGGCAACATAATCACCACATCGGGTTGAATACGTTTTCCTTCATCGTTGTTTGTGCTAAACTGTGTTCGGTATTCTTGATCTTTTACTAAACCGGAACGCTCCAATACTTTCTCTAAAATTACCTCACCCCAATTTCCTTGTTTTTTATTATCGCCTTTCAAGGCCTTTGCAAGGTTATTTGCTTCTTCGCTTACTTGCTTATTTAAATCAATTAAATTTTTGATTTCTGCTTTTAATGTAATTCGTTCTGCCGACTCCGCCTTGTAGGCTTTATCAACCTTGTCTTCAAAATCTTTAATTTTTTCTTTTAAAGGATTTAAGATAACATCCAAGTTTGTTTTGTTCTGCTCGGTAAACTTGTTTGATTTTTCCTCTAAAATTTTATTGGCAATGTTTTCGAATTCGGTTGTGTATTTTTTGTGCACATTTTCCAACTCCCCTTTTAATGTGGTGAGCTTGTCCTCCTGGGCTTTAAATGTTTCGATGGAACGTTCGATGCGAATATTGGCATTATTCAAATCGCTACGCAATTGATGAATTTCGGAATTTAGCTTTTCTTTTTCTTTGGTTGCATCATGAATCAATTGTTCGCGAGTGGTTTTGAAATCGTATTCCAAACGCTCGTATTCTTTTGCTGCATTTTCAAGCTTCGATTCAAGAACTGCTTTTTGTTTGTCGAGTTCAACAATTTTTGCATCCAAAGCGGATGTATCCATCACCACATTGCTTTTCGATTTAAAAAGCAAATAGATAATAACAGCACCAACGCCAATTCCTATGATTAAAAACAAAAAATCCATATCCTATAATGAATGGCTAATTTACGGAATTATTTACTCTTAGAGAAGACTATCGAGAAGGAATCAAAAATAATTTACGATTCCAAAATGTATTTTTCCAGAACGCAATTGAATGGGATTATTAAACTGTTTTCCGAGTGCATAATTAATGGAAAAAATGCCTGCTTTGGTTTCAAAACTAATACCGGCACCAAAACCGATGGGAGTATCGTTTACATATTCTTTTACATTGTTGTTTTCGTACCAAGCACCATCACCAAATAAATAGATGTATGAATTTTGTTCCAATAAAAAACGATACTCCAATGTAAAAATGGAATAGCTGGTCGTAAAAATGGATTCTTCATCAAACCCTCGCAAGGTTTTTAAACCTCCAATTCGCAACAATTCATTTTGAAATGTATTTTCACCATTCACAAAACCCGATGAATTGCCTATTTTAACAGTACTTCTACCTGCAATAGGAATAAACAAACTCGCTTCAAAATCGCCATTGTATTGGGTTGAATTCAACTTTATTTTATCATACACTTCTTGATTTATTTTGGCATTTCTTTTTATTTTTTTTGTTCCAGCACTTGCATTTACAATCAAATAAAATCCTTTTCGTGGATTGATGCGATAATCCAAACGTTCCAATTTATAACCGATTCCATACATATTGGTTTGCACATCGGCATAGCTTGGCAATGTGGTTATAAACTCCAACCCCTTTGTAGAAAGCAATGTAGAGGTTTTGTTGTTGTAGAATACTTTAAAATAATTACCACCAATAAATAAATACTGTACACCAATGTTCTGATTTACATCAATGAATGTGGTGTCTTTTTTATACAGTTTAAAATTATAGTCGATGCCAAAAGGCGTTTTAAAAATGAAAGGATACACCAAACGCAATTTTAAATCCTGTGTTTGTGTCTGCATTTTTCGCCAATTCAAATCAATCAACTCACCTCTACCAAGCCCATTCTGCAAGCGCAAGCGCACATCGCCTGTAAATAATATTTTACCAGTTTTATTGTCTGGTAACACACCCAAAATACCATCAAACTGACTAGCACGTTTTTTTTCTAAACTCAACAATAATTTATTTTGTTTCTCACCAAAAACAACAACAGCGGGCTTTGTAGAACGCACAAATTGCAATTCGGCCATTCGGATGTTCACCTTTTTTAATTGCGATTCATTGTATCGGCTTCCAGGTTTTATTCCCAAATAATTATAAATGTAAACAGGTGCAATTTTCGCATTGCCAGTAATGGTGATACTATCAATTTTTTGTTCCGAATGTTTTTGCAAATTCATTACAGCCGAAAACTGATTACCCTGAATCACAATACTATCAAGCTTTACAGAAGCGAATGGAAAACCGTTATTTTCATAATAGGTAATTAATTTTTCCTGAACTCGCTTTACATCACGATACGAAACAGGTTTGTTGGTATATAATTTTTCTCTAAAACCAATTTCGCTCAATACGCCTTCATCCACATTGCCATGCTTTAGGTTGGCCCATTTATACTGACTGCCAAAGGATAGATAAACGGTCTGTTTTAATGAATCAGTAATTGTGCTATCGTATTCAGCT
>JBIIOB010000427.1:0-2693 GCA_044337125.1 Bacteroidia bacterium | reverse complement strand
TGTAGGAATCAGCAATACCAGCTTCATCTTTTATTGTTTCAAAAATTGTTAATGCTTTATAGTAATTGTCAGATGCAGCTGTGTAATCTCCAGAAAACCAATATAAATCACCAAGGGTGTTTAGGCAATCACCTGTTTGTTTTTTTGCGTTTAGTTTTTGAGCAAGCGCAAGTGCTTGTTTGGCATAATCAAAGGATTTTAAACGATTTCTATTCTCTAGTTTATAAGTTAATTTTTGAAGAATAGAAAGTTTGCTGGTATCTTGAGTTGCAATTTTTAGTGCAGATTCTAATGAATCAATTTGCTTTGTTTGTGAAAACAAAGTAATTGAAACCAAAATTAGAAAAAGGAAAAGGAAGGCACTTTTTTTCATTACTCAAATATAGAACATTCAAGTATTATAGGTGAAAAAAATATTCAATAGCTACATAGCAAATTGCTCCCGCAATATATCCTATGAAAGCTAAACCTGCAATTTTTTTAAAATACCAGATGAAATCAATTTTTTCCATTCCCATAGCTGCAACTCCTGCAGCCGAACCAATAATTAAAATACTTCCACCAGTACCAGAGCAATAGGCTAAAAATTCCCATATGTAGGAATCTGGTGGATAGGTGGTTAAATCATACATTCCCATAGATGCAGCTACTAAAGGAACATTGTCGACAATAGCCGATAACAATCCAATTAGCGGGACGATGATATTCAAATTCCCAATACTATCATTCATGAATTGTGCAAGGGTAGTTAAAATGCCAATGGATTGCAAGCACGAAATAGCTACCAAAATACCGAAGAAAAATAGGATACTTGGCATATCAATATTTCGCAAAGCATGCGAAACCGACAAAGCACTTTTTTGTGTTTTATTTCTATTATTATGAATAATTTCTGTTGAAATCCACAATACTCCTAGTCCCAGTAATATTCCCATGTAAGGTGGTAAGGAGGTAACCGCCTTGAAAATAGGAACAAAAATTAAGGTGCCTATACCAAGGAAAAAAATAATATTTCGCTCAGCTGTGGTTGTTGCACTAATTGTATCTTCTGTTGATTCGGGTCGTGTGATGGTTCCTTTTAATTTGAAGGAAAGGACTATAAGTGGAACAAGTAAACAAATGAAACTTGGTACAATCAATTTCAACATTATGTTAACCGCTGTAATTTGTCCTCCAATCCAAAGCATAGTGGTGGTAACATCACCTATTGGACTCCAAGCTCCTCCGGCATTTGCCGCAATCACTACCATTCCAATGAATAATAAACGATCTTCTTTGTCATCAATTAATTTTCGCAACAACGAAACCATAACAATTGCTGTGGTTAGATTATCCAATGCAGCAGAAAGGAAAAAAGTAATACCACAAATAATCCAAAGTAATTTTCTTTTATTGGTTGTGGTAATCCGTGTTGTTATTACATCAAACCCATCGTGAGCATCAATAAGTTCAACAATGGTCATGGCTCCCATTAAAAAGAATAGGATTCCAGATAATTCACCAATGTGTTCTGTCAATTGTTCATTAATGAGGTGTTGGTCATTTCCCATTACAATGTATGCAGTCCAACACAATACACCAACCAGTAATGCAGTAGCTGATTTATTTATTTTTAGAGGATGCTCAAAAGCGATGGCAATGTATCCAATAATAAAAATGGTGATAATGGTTAAAATCATAATTTCTTTATCAATTGACCACTAAAGTAGTCAAAAAATAATTTTATGTTTATAGTCAAAATTCTATATATTTGAAACTTACATAAAAAAACGAAAAAATAATATGGCTAATCTTTGGGTCAAAAAATCAATTAGCTCTCTGCAAGGAGAAGCAGAGGGTGAAACAGGAGGTTTAAAACGTACATTAGGAGCACGTTCATTGGTTGCTTTAGGTATAGGTGCAATTATTGGTGCTGGTTTGTTTTCAATCACTGGCGGAGCTGCAGCAAACAATGCAGGTCCTGCTGTTACTATTTCATTTGTTATAGCAGCTGTTGCTTGTGCTTTTGCAGGTTTATGTTATGCAGAGTTTTCATCAATGATTCCTGTCGCTGGTAGTGCATACACATATTCTTATGCAACCATGGGTGAATTTATTGCTTGGATTATTGGTTGGGATTTAGTGTTGGAATATGCTGTTGGTGCTGCTACCGTTTCTATCAGTTGGTCGCGTTACCTTGTTAAATTCCTTGGCTATTATGATATTCATTTGCCTGCATCGTTAACACTTTCACCATTTGATTCGGCAACGTTGATGGATGGAACGGTTGTTCATGGGATGATTAATTTGCCAGCTGTGTTTATTGTTATTTTAATGTCCCTATTATTAATTAAAGGAACAAAGGAATCTGCTATTGTAAATGGAATCATTGTTATGTTGAAAGTAACTGTTGTTCTTGTATTCATTTTCCTTGGTTGGGGTTATATCAATTCTGATAACTATACACCATATATTCCTGAAAATACTGGTGAGTTCGGTAGCTTTGGAATGAGTGGAATTGTGAGAGCGGCCGCTATTGTTTTCTTTGCTTACATCGGTTTCGATGCTGTATCTACAGCAGCACAAGAAGCAAAAAATCCGAAAAGAGATATGCCAATTGGTATCCTGGTTTCGTTAGCAATTTGTACTGTATTGTATATCCTTTTTGCACACGTTATGACAGGTGTAACAAACTACACAAGTTTTCAAGGTGC
>JBIIOB010000426.1:0-2702 GCA_044337125.1 Bacteroidia bacterium | reverse complement strand
CTAGGTGCTTAGGGGTTTCCATAGGATCTGCCGGGATACAATTATCTGGGTGATTTAAAAGATTTGGGAAAAAAAACACAAATACACCAAAGAATAGTACAAAACAGGTGAAAGCAAATAAATCTTTAGCAAAATAATATGGATAAAACGGCACATCATCTACACCAGTATCAGAACCGATAGGACTTGTTGATCCATCTTTATGTAATAAAGCTAAATGAATTATCGTTAATCCCGCAATAATAAATGGTAATAAAAAATGAACACTGTAAAATCGTCGTAATGTTGGAGCATTCACTGTGAAACCTCCCCACAACCATTCTACAATAGTTTGTCCACCAAATGGAATAGCTGTAACCATGTTAGTAATTACAGTTGCTCCCCAAAAGCTCATTTGACCCCATGGAAGAACATAGCCGGTAAAAGCAGTTCCCATAATTAATAAAAATAGAATTACTCCTGAGCACCAAAGCAATTGTCGAGGTTTCATGTACGATCCATAATATAATCCTCTAAAAAGGTGAGAATATATTACAATAAAAAACATCGAAGCACCATTTGCATGGACATATCTGATAAACCAACCATTAGGAACATCTCGCATAATGTATTCTACACTTGCAAAAGCTAGATCAATATTAGCTGTGTAATGAGTTGATAAAAGAATTCCAGAAAGTATTTGAATAACAAGACACATACCCGCTAAAGAGCCAAAACTCCACGCATAAGTTAAACCTATGGGGGTTGGATAATGGATTATATGGCAATCAACAAAGCCTAAAAGATAATTTTTGTTCCAGCGAAATTTGTTTAAAGAAAGATTTCTAGCCCGAGTCCGTGTTGCCAATGCAGTTTGTTTTACGATTTCATTCAGACCTAAGTCGTTTTTTTTTAAAAGGTTAGTCACCATAGAAATTTAAAGATTTTTATAGTAGAACCGTTGCCGATAAATTGTAAGGCTCAAGATTCCCCCACCAGTATATATTAATGAATAAAAAAAGCCATACAACATCAACAAAATGCCAATACCAAATCGCAGATTCAAATCCAAAATGATGTGTGGTAGTTTGCTGACTTAAAATAATTCTAACAAAAGATACAGCTAAAGCAACAGTACCCGCAAAAACATGAAATCCGTGAAACCCCGTTGCCATGTAGAAACATGATCCGTAAATTCCATCACTAATGTTAAAAGGAGCTGATACATACTCTAATCCTTGGAAATAAGTAAATAAAGCCGCTAAAGTTAAAGTGTATAATAACGAAATTATAGTATGTCGCTTTGCACCCAAAATAATAGCATGGTGAGCCCATGTTACTGTAGCTCCAGAACTTAATAAAATAAAGGTATTAGTTAATGGAACAGTATAAGTATCAACAGCAATAATTGCTTTTGGAGGCCATACTCCACCAATGTTAAATACTGGTGCTAAACTTGAATGAAAAAAAGCCCAGAAAAACGCAAAAAAAAACATAATTTCTGATACAATAAATAAAATCATCCCTAGTCTTAAACCTCGTTGTACCGCAACAGTATGATGCTCTTCGTATGTAGCTTCTCTTACAACATCACGCCACCAAACGAACATAACTAAAAGTATTAAACAGAAACCATTTAAAAAAAGACCCCAACCACCTAACAACTTGTGCATGTATAAAACCCCGCCACTGGTTAAACACCAAGCGCCTATAGAAGCTAAAAGAGGCCATGGACTAGGGTCTACTAGATGAAACTGATGAGTTGTACTTAAATATTTAAAATCAAATTTATTCTTTATATTGCTCATAGTAAAAATATCATTTTAACTCCATTCGATAGCTCCAACGCACCAACAATAGATAAAACCAATTCCTAACTCAACTAAAAATTCAACCATCGACCAAAATCCTAATAAATCCAATTGCGATATTGAAACACACCACGGCAATAAAAAAATAATCTCAATATCAAATAAGATGAATAGTATCGCAATAATATAAAACCGAATATTAAACTGGTTTCGTGTATCCCCATAAGGATCAAATCCGCATTCATACGTAGAAAGTTTTTCTGTCTCGGGACTTTGAGTTACTAAAAAATAAGACAAGATAACAATTAATAAAGCAAGAAAAATAGCAAAACATAAATATATGAAAATTCCTAAATATTCCTCTATCATTGCTGAGCTTTTTAATAAAGTAAATTGTTCAAAATAACGGCTAGAATTCGCGGAACTTTTAAAAAAAAAATTAATATCCATAAATATTCTTATAAAATGAATTAAAAGAAGTTAGTGGTACTAGATCTCATAATTTTAGAACAATTGATTAAAACAGAAGAATTGTAACTAAACGAATCTTTTCCACTATTATTAAAAAAATCATCTAACCAATTCTTTAATTTTGTGTTTAGAACTTTAACCCGAACCGATTTGATTGACGAGTTAAAAGACTTTACTATTGGTGAATTTTGTTTATTTAAGTAAAAACTTAAGCTTATTAAAGTTTGTACTGCATAAAACTGAAAATTCACATAATTTTTAAAATTAAACGAATTTATTGAATCAAAATTTACAAGTTTATTATCTTTTTTATTATTGAAAAACATTAACGCTTTACTGTTAGCATACATTCTTCGGGTAATTTGCCAATTAGTTTTTGCATCTTTTTTAAACTGTAGTACTTTAGTTGTTCTTTTGATTAACCCTTGTGTATTTATATAC
>JBIIOB010000425.1:0-2706 GCA_044337125.1 Bacteroidia bacterium | reverse complement strand
CATCGGTTATGAGTCACCGTTCGGGCGAAACCGAAGATTCAACCATTGCTGATTTGGCGGTGGCTTTGGGTTGCGGACAGATTAAAACAGGTTCGGCATCCCGCTCCGACCGTATGGCAAAATACAACCAATTATTGCGTATCGAAGAACAATTGGGCGATACTGCACGTTATTTAGGTACAGATTTTAAATACGTAAAAAACAGAAAATAAGGCTTGAGTGCTCCCCTTCCTTTTTTGGAAGGGGAAAATAGGCTTAACAGAAATTTTTCGGGATATTGTTTTTAAATTCATAAAAAGCAATTATCTTTCGGGAATAGAATAACAAAATACTCTAAATTCATTATCGATTATGGATTCATTAAAAGAAAAGTTCGCTGCGAAAGCAGGTCCGGTTGCTGCAGAAGTAAAGCAAATCATCAAAGAAAAAGGTGATGTAAAATTAGGAGAATACACTGTTGCACAAGTGTATCAAGGAATGAAAGGCATGGTAGGTTTAGTTACTGAAACTTCTAAATTGGATCCTGAAGAAGGAATTCGTTTTAGAGGATACACCATTCCTGAATTACGTGAGAAACTTCCGAAAGCACCAGGCGGTACCGAACCATTGCCAGAAGGTATTTTCTATTTAATGTTGTTGGGTGAATTACCTACACAAGAAGATGTTTTGAATTTAGGAAACATGTGGGCTCGTAGAGCTATTGTACCAAAACATGTATTCGATGTATTGGATAAATTACCTTCATCAACACATCCAATGACACAGTTTGTAGTTGCTATCATGGCAATGCAAACAGAATCATTATTTGCTGCTGCTTACAAAAAGGGCATCAACAAAAAAGATTATTGGGATTATGTGTACGAAGATTCAATGAACTTAATTGCACGTTTACCACGTGTAGCTGCATACATTTACCGTAGAAAATACAAAAACGGAGAACACATTGAACCAGATCCAAAATTAGACTGGGCAGCTAACTTAGCACACATGTTGGGTTACGAAGATTTCGACATGAAACGTTTAATGCGTATGTACATGACTATCCACGTGGATCACGAAGGAGGAAATGTATCTGCACATACAACTCACTTAGTAGGTTCAGCATTGAGCGATCCATATTTAGCATTTGCTGCTGGTATGAATGGATTGGCTGGTCCGTTACACGGATTAGCAAACCAAGAAGTATTGAGCTGGATTCTTGAATTGCGTGAAGAATTAGGTGGTGGATTACCAACTGAAAAACAAATTGAAGATTATATCAAGAAAACATTGGCTGATGGAAAAGTAGTACCAGGATACGGACATGCTGTATTGCGTAAAACAGATCCTCGTTTCTCGGCACAACAAGATTTCTATTTGAAATACATTAAACCACAAGGAGCAGATGATTTGTGCGAAATTGTACAAATGGTTTACAAAGTAGCACCTCCAATTTTGGAAGCAACTGGTAAAATCAAAAATCCTTGGCCAAATGTAGATTCACATTCAGGTGTATTGTTAACACACTACGGAATGGTAGAAAATGAATTCTATACTGTATTGTTTGGTGTTTCTCGTGCATTGGGTGTATTGGCATCATTAATCTGGGACAGAGCATTGGGTCATCCAATCGAACGACCAGGTTCAATTACCACAGAAGGTATCAAAAAGAAAATTGCTGCTGCAGAAGCTGCAAAAGCATAAAACAAAAAAGCTCCGAAAATTTTTCGGAGCTTTTTAATTTTTTAAATAATTATCCAGCATGGCAAAACCTATACTTTATTTTTTTCAACTACTACTAATTTTTGTCTTATCATCTTTTTCAATACAGAAATTAGACGCACAATCAGATTCTAGTCTAAGCTATACTCCACCTGAATTTATTGGAGGAATTAAGGAGTTTGATAATTATGCAACAAAATACATTAGATACCCGCGAACACTTTTGGAACAAGGAATAATAGGCGAAGTAAATACAACCATCTATATTAACAAACTTGGTAAAGTAAAATTTGTAAATGCTTTAGGTAAAAACGTAGAACTCAACAATGAAGTAAAAAGAGTTTTTAAGTTAATGCCAGACTGGAAACCTGCTAAAAAAAATGGAACTTTTATTGACACCATGTTAAATCAAAGAGTCGTTTTTTTAATTCAAATTGACGGACAAAAAATGGATAGCATTGCTACAAATGAGCAAGATATTGTAGTTCTTAATTGGTCAAAAAAATTAAGCATTCAAGAAATGAATGAGTCGATGGAACGAAATAAAGAAAAAAGCGAAAAAATAAGGAATGCATTTGAACTCAATGAAGAGGGATCAAAACTATATGCTGAAAAAAAATACAATGAAGCTTTAGTAAAATTCAACTACGCCATTAAAAATGGTGGGAATGTTAATTTATTCCTTTATAATCGCGGATTAACCTATTTAAACCTTGACGAAAAAGAAAAAGCTAAAAATGATTTTTTAGAAGCCTATAGACAAGGGGATGAAGATGCTGGGAAAATATATAACAGCTTAATAAAATAAGTTTCTTCTCGACATGAACATAAACGACCTTAGTAACAATGTGAATCATTTTAAAAATTCACTGGGCGACATCGAAAAAAAACGTAATAAATGGAATGATCATACAAAATCATTTATTCAAGAAGTGTTGATTAAGGTTAAAAACACTTATGATTTAGACTGGAATGTAAATATTCAAGACGACATTGTAAACTCAG
>JBIIOB010000056.1:0-9114 GCA_044337125.1 Bacteroidia bacterium | reverse complement strand
TGGTATGAATGAGCAACAACAAAGCAAGTAAAAGAAAAAATCGGGTTGTGTTGGTTGAACTCATTGTTCAAAATTAAAAAAGTAAATAATTAGCTCAAAGCCAATTAACGTTAAAACAATAGGATTATTTTGGTAGTTCCTCCGCGGCTGCCATTTCAGGTGTTTCCACGGGTTCTTTCTTCTTCTTTTTCTTGATGATTTTTGCCTTGGATTCCTCTCTTCTCAATAATCGTTCAATGTTCTTTTGATGAGTAATTAGTACCATGATGGCTATCAAAATCGAAAAGATAATCAAAGAAGGTACACGTGTTTGAAACCCTAATATTACAATTACTGGAAATGCAAGAGCTGCAATCATAGAGCCAAGTGAAACATAACTTGTGGTAAGCAATACGACAATAAAAATTCCAATAGCAATTAATGCTGCATACAAATGAACTGCTAAAATAATCCCTAACAAAGTAGCAATCCCTTTACCACCTCTGAAGGATGCAAAGATGGGGAAAATATGTCCGACCAATGAAGCAATGCCCAATACCAATTGAAGGTTGATAAACTGATTGGAACCTATGGTGTATTTACTATAACAAGCCAAACTTACAGCGGTGAACCCTTTTAATGTATCAATTAATAATACGGGAATGCCCGCTTTTTTTCCCAATACTCTAAACGTATTTGTAGCACCAGCATTTCCACTTCCATACTCACGTACATCTATTTTATAGAAGAACTTTCCAATCCAAACTGCAGACGGAATAGAACCTAATAAATAGGCTGCTAATAGCAATAATATGTTCGAAGCGGTTAGCACGTTTTATTCTTCTGCACTTTGAGTTTTACGTAAAAATTGTGTTTTCTTGCTTGGTGGACAAATGTTGAAATAGTAGTTTGGCTCCTTCTTATCTTTGTCACCTGCTTTTTCACGTTTGTCTGGTTTCAACTCTTTTAATGCCGTGTTGAAGGCTTCGTTTGAAGAAACAGCTAACATGGTTCCTCTTGAATAATTGAAATAGTACCAATTTCCAGAATCCATTTCAATATAAATATTCAAGATATCTCCTCCCCTTTTCTTAATCAACTCGATTCGTCCATCTACATATTTGTTGATTTGTGTTTTATCAATGCTGGCGATACCAATTTTTCCAGTTGAGGTGTATGAACGAGTATCTTTGTTCCACTTCATTTTTAGATCACTAAACACCAACGTTTTTCTAAGTTCATCTGGGAATTTTTTGAACGAACCATATAAATTCAATTGGGATAAAAGCTTATCAGCTTGTTCCTTGCCCAACATTTCACGCATCCCTTTTTCATAAACAGGACGAGTAAAATCAGTAGGTTTAAGTTCCGACATGCCCACAATTTGATCCGCCATTTTATCGATGGCACCACCATCAAAGAAAAAGTCAACCGACATAATCATGTCAAAAATAACCGAATCAGGAATTAAAAAATGCACGGCACTACCATACGATTCTACTTTCACTTGACCAAAGTCGCCACCCAAATCAATTTTACCTTCACCGTATACTTTACAAGTTGTGGTATTCAAACTTAAGAAGTTTCCTGGTAAAGAGCGCTCCACCAATTTTTCTTTGTTGGAAATTCGGTACTCACGTGAACCTTTATCAAAGAAAAGGAAACCTTCCGCAGGCAATACATGTGGGTCGTTTTGTGATTCCTTAGGTGATAAGAAAGCCGAGTAAAAATGGGTTGAATCGGTTGTTACCATCAAGGATGCTGCAATAGGTTTGCCTGCATCGTTCAGTGGTTCTTTAGAAACTGGAATGTAAATATTATTAGGATTAATCTCTGATTCAAAACTAAACCATGTTTTTGGAATTGCCGCACAATCGTGAGAAATACGAGCAGCACCAGCAAACACCAAATATTGGTTGATCGCTTTTAATTTTACCAATCCTTTGTATTCAAAGTTAGGACTCAAACGGAATTTAGAAGAATCCGCAATGGATGTTTCGGCATAGGTTTGATAAGTTGTATCCACACTTACATTGCTAAAGTAAAAGGTTTGTTTTGTTTTAAGCTCATCGATGTAATCATAAAAACCAGAACCAGCATAGCTTTTACGAGCAAATACATTTACAGTACAGTTGTATAGATTATGGTATTTTGTAACAGCATTGGCTACAATTTTTGCATTTGCAAATGTACGCATCAAGGCATCTTTTTCGATAATTACATCTCCTTTGTCAGGATAAATACGAGCATCCGCCACATTGATGTATTTAACTTCTTTTGCAGTGATAATGTATTTTTTCAAATCGTACTTAGCTGATGGAGATTGAAAACGCAATGAATCTTGTTTGGGGTGTACCGAAATAAACTCAGGTCCAACCAAATCCAAATCCTCGTTGGCCGCTTTGGCTGTTGGATTTTTACTAGAACCTAACTCGATGGTAGCATCATCCATGTACCATTTAAAGTTATCCATAAAACAAACGTATTGATTCACTGGGAACTTTACGATAGAACCTTTACCGTTCGATTTAAACTCACCCATACGTTTATCAAAGTCGATTTTTGCATTTACGTTATCCGTAGCAAATGCCAATTGTGCAATGTCTAATGCTTTTAAGCTAAAGTTGGCGGTATCCGAACTGAAGGTATTGGAGAAAAACTTGATGAGTTTCGCATCCATTTTTGCATTCGAGAAATCGGTAGTTCCTGAACCATACAATTGTTTAGGCGTTAATGAAAGTTTACCATTAAACTCCGATTGACCATTATACGATTGAATTTTTTTCTCTTTGTTGTTCCAAACATTCATCACATCCTTCATTGGTGCCCAATGCATTTTTACATTGTCGCCATGCATTTGAGGAAACTCTGGTTTTGTTTTTTGTTGTTTAATATCAAAATTCTCAGCAATAGCTGCATTTGTTGAATCAGGGAAAAAGATAAAATCCTTTGATTGGGTTACTGAAGTAACATAGTTAATAGTACCATCTCCACGCAAACCTGCGTGACTTAATTTAATAGCTGCTGTATAAGTTCCTTTGCCTCCGTACATAGGATAACCAGTAGGTGGAGCTTGTGTAATGAAACCCAATGAATAATCTTGTTGAAGCGTTAATGATTCTTTGAAGGTTGGAAAGATACCTGCTGTTTCCATGGCACCTTTAAACACCAAACCTTCATTGGTAAAGTTGTCCAAACTATCAATTGTAAATGGCTCTAAATGGAAATAGAATTTATCTTTTGGATATTTCCCACCTTGGATTTGTTTTTTGTTATAGAAAGCATAGGAATCCTTGTAACTATTAAACACCGGATATTTTGGGAAAGGTTTTCGACCCGATTTATTGGCTGGATTATCAATCTCCAAATCACCATTGATATTTTCGATAACGGTTTTTACTTTCACTAATGGGTATTCACCGTACACATCGGGCTCACGCGATTTTACCATCATACGCAATGAATCCACATTTTTTAAGTCAATCACAAACTTATCGTAATTGAAGGCAAATTCTTTTCCAAAGAAATCGAAACGACCTGCATGAACCACTCCCTGGAAAGTAAAATCTCTGTTTTTCTTTAAGATAATTTTTTGCTCTGCTGGATAGATTACCACATTTTGGGAATCAGACATGTAAATCTGACGAACCCCATAGATTGCCATATCGTAATTCAACAAATTGATGCTCGCATTTTCTTTGTTACGAACCACCGATGGAAACTGAATCACATCATAATCGATATGAGCAGCACGAGCAGCAATGTAGGTGTATAATTTATCATTTACATGCACATTGTCGTCATCAAAATCGTAAGTAATGAATCCCATTGCCGACAAGCGAACTAAATCAGGTTTCACATTGTTTGCCGACATTTTCAAATATTTGGCATACTGTTCCCCTTTGAAATCATTCACATCACCATTCGATTTTTTAACAAAGTCGCGCATTTTAATCAATGGATTCATGTCATCGATTCCTTGAATTTTGTCGTAACGATCGGTTCTAAAATAGTTAGCTGATTCAAACATGGCATCTTCTTGCGTGTTACCAATCAACATTTTTAAATCAATTTTCGGCTCATCAATTTTCCAAGCCAACTCTTCAAAATACATATCCACCTTATGGAAAGAGTTTAAGAAAGGAGCTTTAGAAATACCATCGTTGGTACGAATCAAGGATAATAGTCGGTCATTGGTTGTAAAACGCATGTTTACACTTGGATGTGTAATGGAATCTTTGTCGATATAAAACTTAACGTTAGCTGTTTCAGCAGTCAGTTTTTCTTTTGTTATTGCGATGAGCTTTGCTCCTACTACCAAAAATCGTTTACCATCTTTCTTAAAGATCAACAATGCATCTTCTTCTTTACTACCCGAGCCCATTACTTTTGCACCACGTTGGTAAAAACCGCCATCGTAATCTACATCTTTTGCAATGTTCGGAATAGGCATTCGTTTGTTGTACGATTCAAAACGAGGGTACGAAATGTTGTTATCTTTTTCAGAAATTACTTTCTCTTGCAACTGACCAATTAAAGGGGTTTGGAAATAGTTTTTATTAAAAAAGGTAACGGTATCGGCAGTAAACCCACTTGTTTTAAGAGTGATTTGGTACTTCTTAAGATCGGCATAAACGGTGTTTTCATCAAAACCAACACGTTTCCAGTTTACTTTTCCCGTCTCACCAATGAATACACCTTTGTAAGGGTAATACACACCTTTGGTATTGTATACAATTCCACTGTCATTTTGGTTATTGTATATTTTCAAATCCAGTTTTGGGAAGATCACTTTCGGAACACTGTCGTATTCAAAAATGTATTTGTTGTTGTTGGATTTGTATTCAATTACGGCAGATTTGTAGAAAGTATTGCTTGCAAATAAGTTCTCACTCATCTCCAAATAATCGGAATAATACTTAATGATTTTACCATTTAAGATCTTAGTAATACACTCTTGCCAGGTAATAAAATTGTCTTCACTTTGATTAGAGTTTACAAAGTTCATGACAGATGATAGGTAACTTTTATATTCAGGTAACACGCGTAACTTCTTTTTTACCATCAAGTTACATGAATTATATGTAGCTTTTTTTAAGGTCTCATTGTACTTCGGACTGTTCCAAGCCAAGGTAAACGTTTCCATGTATTCCTTGATTTCTTTCTTATCCATGTTGGTTGCCTCGAACATGGTTTTAACCTCCTCCAGGAATTTAATTGGATCTTCAGAAAATTGTTTGATTGGGTTTTGTTGTGCAAACGAAAACTGAGAAGTAACAACAAACAAGGTTGCTAGCAGTAAATATTTTAATTTATTCATATCGACTATTTTTTGGTGAAGTACAGCATACTCCACTGGTTACTTACAGCTTTCTCTTCAAATTTCAATCCATTGTTTTCTGCCTTTGCAGTAAGTTCAGGAATGTCGGTTTCAAAAAAGCCACTCAATACCAAATTTCCGTTTTTTTCTAATGAGTTTACATACACAGGTATGTCATTCAAGAGCACGTTCTTATTGATATTCGCTAAAATAGTATTAAATAAATTTCCTTCCAAAATTTGAGCATTCCCTTTATGAACACTTACGTTGTTGATATTATTTTTGGCTGTGTTTTCAACACTGTTCTCTACACTCCAATCGTCAATATCAATCGCTGTTATTGGATTTGCGCCCATCATACTGGCTACAATGGCCAACACCCCTGTTCCACATCCCATGTCCAACAAGGATTTATTGTTAACATCTAAACTCATCAATTTTTGAATCATGAGTTGGGTCGTGTTGTGGTGACCTGTCCCAAACGACATTTTGGGTTCAATAATTACATCGTAGGTATAACCCGCTTTTGCTTCATGAAATGGAGCACGGATATAACATTTGCCATCAATATCAATGGGTGTAAAATTACTCTCCCACTCTTTGTTCCAATTTTGTTGTGCAATGGTTTTATGCGAATAGTTGATTTTTAACACTCCTTCAAACTCGGCAAACAAACCCTTTAAACTATCTTCGTTAAACTGCTCTTCCTGGATATAAGCCAAAAAGCCATTGTCCGATTCCACAAAACTTTCAAAGTCCAATTCCGACAATTGAGCAATTAAAATATCACTCCCTTGTTCTTTGGGTTCAACAATTACAGCTAATTCAATGTAGTTCGACATTGGCTAAAGGATTTAATTAAGAATGAATGGAATTAAAATGAATTGGCAATGGCAATAAAATCAGCAGCTTTTAGTGATGCTCCTCCAATTAATCCACCATCCACATCAATACAAGCAAACAACTCTTTTGCATTTTGTGCATTGCAGCTGCCACCATAAAGAATAGAGGTGTTTTCGGAAATTTCTTTGCCGTATTTTTTATTGATTTCGGAACGAATAAAGTTATGCATTCCTTGTGCCTGATGACTTGTTGCAGTTAAGCCTGTTCCTATTGCCCAAACCGGTTCGTAGGCAATAATTACTTTGCTAAAATCGGCTGGTGAAAGGTGAAACAAACCATCTTTTAATTGTTGTTTGGCTGTTTCCAAATGTTTATTTGCAATGCGCTCTTCCATGTTTTCGCCCAAGCAAAAAATAGGAATTAAGTTAGCAGCCAATGCTGCATTTACTTTTTGAGATAGCAATTGTGCTGTTTCATTAAAATACAATCTGCGCTCGGAATGCCCAATGATTACATATCCTGCACCACAAGAAGCAATCATTTCTGCTGATACTTCGCCTGTAAAAGCTCCGTTTGCTGCTTGGTGACAATTTTGTGCTGCCACAGCAAATGCTGGATTGTTTTTTGTTTTTTCTGCAATAGCAGCTAAATGAATAAATGGTGGAGCAATGATTTTTAAAACATCGTTGGGAGATGTTTCTGAAAGAATTTCTGTTACCAAATCAATTCCTTGATTCAGCTCTTTATTCATTTTCCAGTTACCTGCTACAATCTTTCTTCTCATATTTCAAAAACAATTATTGAACTCTAACTCTTGGATCTAAAATTCCGTAAACGATATCCACACCAATGTTGATCACCACAAATATGGTGGCAAACACCAATGTTGCTCCCATTACTACTGGTAAATCGTTGGCCGACAAAGCAGTTACTACTTCGCTTCCGATACCTTTCCAATTGAATACATTTTCTACAAACACTGCTCCTGCCATCAAGCCAGCAAACCAACCCGAAATAGCTGTTATAACTGGATTCAATGCATTTTTCAATGCGTGTTTGAAAACTACTTTATAAAACGATAAACCTTTGGCAGTTGCTGTTCGGATATAATCTTGCGACAATACATCCAACAAAGAACTACGGGTTAACTGAATGATGATGGCTAATGGACGTAAGCCCAATGTAAGTGCTGGTAAAATCAGATTTTTCAAGTCCAATTGCTCATCCCCAAAATCATCGATGGTGTACAAGGAGCCTACCGTGTTTAATCCTGTGTAAGCATTCAATACGTGACCAAACAACCAAGCCAACAATAAACCAACAAAGAAGGATGGCCAAGCCATACCGAATATGGCAAAAATCAAGGAGCTTTTATCGTACCAAGAATTCTTTTTTACTGCCGATAAAATACCCAACAAAATTCCTAAAATGGCGCCAAAGGTGATGGACACAAAAGCTAACACAGCCGTTTCGGGCAATGTTTCGATTACAATTTCGGATACTTTTCGTTTGGTAATGTAGGAGCGTCTGAGGTAAGGGAATTTTAAAACTACCACCTTCGATGAACTTACATGAAAGAGTTTGGTATGCGATGAATATTTATCCAAACTCAAATACAAGTAATGATTTTTATCGACATCATCGTGCACCGAAATTGGCGACAAATCGTTGATGTACATGATAAACTGAACAGGCAAAGGTTTATCTCTACCTAAATCTTTATTGATGGCATCAATGGATGCTTGGTCGGCACGCTGCCCCAGCATAGCACGAGCAGGATCGCCTGGCAATACATTGAACAAAAGGAATACAACTGTAATTACACCTAGCAAAACTAGGAATCCGTAAAACAATCGTTTGAATATAAATTTTATCACAAGCCTCTACTCTACTTTTTAAAATGTTTGCTCTTCACATCGTTGTACGATGGGAATGAGTTTTTATGCCACATGTCCAAAACATAACCTGCTTTTAAAAGCATCAATCCTGGATTGGAACGAATCATAGTTTTTAAAACGGTTCCATCGCTGTTGTAAAATTCCAATTGCGATGAATTTGTTTCTGATTTAAATTTTTCAATGTCCTCTTTTGTAGAAGCAGTAAGCACTACAAAAGAAATGTTTTCTTGTTTGCAAAGCGCTGCAAAATCGTTCACAGCACCAAATACATCTTCATCGGCTTGAGCCAAATCATAGCAGATTAACAAAAAGTTATAATCTGGATTTTCGATAATATCTTGTGTATAATCAGCACCATCGGCATTCGAAATGCTAAAATCTTTGATCTTTGGCTCAACTCCTTTTTTGGTTACTTCGGTTCTGCTATCCACATAATCGTAAACCTCATCCCATTTGTCGGGCCACTTATCAAACTCTTTTTGTTCACCCGATTTTTTATCTTTCAGGATGTAAAAGTATTTGAGTTCGTCTGGAATCCCTTTTGTTTGCTCAGGAATATTTTTGCCAATGGCATAGGGACGGAAATCGATAATAGGCAAATAGCTGTAGGTATAAATTGGAAATGCAACCGATGCAATAACTACAAGTACCAACATTACTTTCTCGAAACGCTCACCAAACAATGGATTCAAATGATCTTTACCAATAAACAAAATGATGATGAATACCAATAGAATTAAATCTTTGGTAAACGATTGCCAAGGTGTGAGTGGAATGGCATCGCCAAAACAGCCACAGCTAGTTACTTTGTTGTAGTAAGCCGAATAGAATGTTAAGAAGGTGAAAAACACAATCATTAACAACAACAGCCAAAGTGTAAGTTTTATTTTAGAACCCATCAGCAAGGTGAATCCCAATACAATTTCGAAAATACAGATGAACATTGCCAAAGGAGTGGCAATAGGAACTAAAAAGTGAGTGCCAAACACTTCAAAATATTCCACCAATTTGTAGGAAAAGCCCAATGTATCGTTGGCTTTGATAAAGCCAGAGAAGATAAAAAGCAATCCAACA
>JBIIOB010000424.1:0-2722 GCA_044337125.1 Bacteroidia bacterium | reverse complement strand
AATAAATTGGGGCTCTGGAAATCATTTTATTAAAATTCAGTTGGATGAAAATGGTGGTAGCAGTTATGTAAGTATTGATACTATTCAGTTTTGGTCAGTTCCTTATGCAATGCATTCTGCTACCTCTAGTAATTTGAGTAGCCCTATGTATTTGGATCAATTATTAGATGTGGATACGATTGGGGTTTTTACAAACGCGGTTTTAAAATGGAATGGTGCTTTTTGGGTTCCTGCTCCAGATATGGATTCAGATACGGCCTTGTATGCATTTAGCGCAAACCATTCAACAACTGCAGATACGGCAACCTATGCACTTAATTTATTGTCTACAGTTGATACCGTTTTATTTGCTAATACATCCGATACGGCAGCGTATTCAGTCAATTCAGGTACAGCCAATAATGCTATCAATTCCAATTATTGTGATACAGCCATTTATGCCTTTGCTTCTGGTAGTCCATTTACTTCATGGAATTTATCAGGAAATTCAGGTACCACACCAGGAACTAATTTTATTGGCACCATTGATAATAAAGATTTGGTTTTTAAAACGAATGGCTCTGAAAAAATGAGAATTACAGCTGCAGGAAAAGTTGGAATTGGAACCAGTGCTCCAGCAGCATCTTTGCATGTGGTTGGCGATAATGGAATAATTGCTGAAGGAACATTTGGTTCAGGAACAATAGCAGCTACTGGGGTAGGAACCAGAATGATGTGGTATCCTAAAAAAGCAGCATTCAGAGTGGGAGGAGTTAGTGCAACTCAATGGGATGATGCAAATATCGGTACCTATTCTTTAGCTACTGGATACAATACGCGTGCATCAGGAGCCTATGCTGCTGCATTCGGTTCCGGTTCCATTGCTAGTGGTGCCTATTCCTTTGCAGCTTGCGAACTTTCTACCGCATCGGGCACCTCCTCTGTTGCAATGGGGAATGCATGCGTTTCTTCAGGTGCTTATTCTGTTACATTTAGCCGAGGTGCAACTGCTTCCGATACCTGTTCGGTGGCAATGGGATACCATCCAACTGCTAGTGGGAAGTATTCATTCGCATTAGGATACCAAACAGTTGCATCAGGGGCAAATTCGTATGCTCTTGGTTACAATGCAAATACAAATAATAAAAGAGGAAGTTTTGTTTATGCTGATCCCTCATCCAATACGGTAACCAATAATTCTGCTGATAATCAGTTTATGGTTAGAGCTTCAGGTGGTTTTATATTTTATACAAATGCAGCTATGACTGCAGGAGTTTCAATGGCAGCAGGTGCTGGAAGTTGGGCAAGTGTTTCCGATAAAAATAAAAAAGAGAATTTCGAAAAAGTTTCTTCTGCACTTATTCTTGACAAAATTGCTTCCCTTGAAATTAGTACATGGAATTATAAATCTCAATCAAAATCAATTCGACATATTGGACCAATGGCTCAGGATGTATACCAATTATTTAGTTTTGGTGAGAGTGATACTACCATTTCAACGATTGATATGGACGGAATTAGTTTAAGTGCAATTCAAGAGTTATCTAAAAAAACAAATGAATTGGAACTTAAAGCAAAAGAAATAGAAAAACTACAACAGTTAGTAGCTGAATTAGAAGAGCAAAAGGCAATTCTTGAAAAAAGGATTACTGGTATTGAAGAAAAAATTATGAAAAAAGCAGAATTTACTAGCGTGAATAAATAGGCTGAGAAGAAATTGGTTTATGAAAATAGGTGTCATTATTCAAGCAAGAACAGGTTCAACCCGTTTACCCAATAAAGTGTTATTACCTTTTTATGAAAAGGAGACAATACTTGACATTATTGTTAAGAAGTTAAAAGAACTTCAGCTTCCAATAGTGTTGGCTACTTCAACAAGTACGTCTGATAATATCCTTCGTGAGTTTGCAGAAAAGCATGGTGTCTATTTTTTTCAAGGAGATGAACATAATGTGTTGAAACGTTTTGTGGATGCAGCTGTTGAATTTGATTTTGATGTTATAATTCGAGTGTGTGCCGATAATCCATTCCTTTCCATTGAATTTGCAAAACAATTGGTTGAATCCTATAAAAGGAATCCTGTTGAATATTCAAGTTTTTTTACATCGCAACATATTCCGGTAATCAAAACTCATTACGGAGTTTTTGTTGAGATAGTTAAATTAACTGCACTTCAAAAAGTATTGGATTTAACAACTGAAAAATTGTATTTGGAGCATGTTACCAATTTTATATATGCTCATCCAAATTTATTCAGTATTTCGAGTTTACCTATGCCATTTCCTGAATGTGACCATATTCGATTAACGATAGATACGTTGGATGATTTTAATTTTGTTAATGATATTTATCGTCAATATAAAAACACCTCCGTATCTAATTTGATAGCTTCTTTAACTTCAAATAATGAAGCTTTGGATAAAATGAGAGCACAAATACTTTTTAATACAAAATAAGTTGATTTATAGAAATGAATTATAAGATTAAGTTTATTTTATTTTTAAGTTTAGCGTTTAATATTTCGTTGGCTGTGTTTTTTATTTTCAATAGAATAATTAAAAAACAACCCGATAAAGCAGACTCTAGTGTAATAAAGGATTACGACTCAGAGTCAATAAATAAAAGTAAAATTACCTTTTATGATGGAATGAATTACGAGGTAAAAGGAAAAAGCCATCAAGAATTAGGTTACAAAAGATTGCCGATAATTTTACTTTTATTTATTGACTCTGAGTCGTAATCC
>JBIIOB010000422.1:0-2731 GCA_044337125.1 Bacteroidia bacterium | reverse complement strand
AAACAGCATTACACAAAATAATTTCAGGTTGGTATTCACGTATTTTTTTGATGATTGCTAATTGATGTGCTTCATCATTTCTAAAAAAGCCATCTGCCATTTTTAAATTATCACGAACACTTAATCCTATGACTTTAGCTGCATCTTGTGCTTCTACTAGACGTAATTCTCCACTACCACGTGTACCTAATTCACCACAAGTTAAATCCAATACTCCACAGATTTTACCTTGTGAAATGTGTTTTAAAAGTGTACCTGCACATGATAATTCAACATCATCGGGATGCACGCCTATTGCTAGAATATCTAATTTCATTGAGAATAAGTATGAATGTTTTAACGAAGATACAAATTATGTTTTTATATCAAACCTGCTATGAGTAGCAATGCAAAAATGAACAGCATAATTGCCACAATTAGTTGCAATGATTTAATGGTAATTTTTTTCAATAATTTATTACCAACATATGCACCAGTAAAGGCAGATAATGTTGCAGCAATTACTAATGAATAGTTGAACTGCTCATGATTGGCAAAAATCTGTTTGGAATAAACGGATAATCGTGAGATATCTATTAAACAGGCGATAACTACTCCTGTGGCAATGTATGTTTCTTTTGATAAGTTGGCACGTATTAAAAAAGCACTACGCAAAGCACCTTGGTTGCCCGATAATCCACCAAAAAAGCCACTCAATAATCCACCTAAGGATAAATATTTTTTGTCGAACTGCAAATTGGCTAATGCAGGAATTAAATCGAACAAAGCAAAGAACATTAATAATAAGCCAATAATTAATTTAACGGGCATAATTATCATTTCCTTTCCCATAAAGGAATAGGAATAAAGTGCATCCATGTCGGAAATTAGTGATAACACGTATGCACCCATAAGGGCTGCAATAATAGAAGGGAAGCCAAATCGATAAACAATTTGTTTATCGACATGCTTCCCTACTAAAAAAAGTTTAAAAATATTATTTAAGAAATGTACAATTGCTGTAAGTGCTATTGCTACAGGAATTGGAAAAAACAGTCCGAAAACGGGCACTAATAATGTTCCTAATCCAAAGCCCGAAAAAAGTGTTAATCCCGAACCAATTAATGCAACAATACAAATGACAATGTATTCCATGTATTTATTTTTTCACCCACTCTTCTATTTTTCCACCTGTTGGTTTTTCATTCGAATAAGCAACATCAACCAACTCTCCTTTTTCATCAATCATGTATTTTTGAAAATTCCATTTTACAGCAGAATCCATTTTACTGTTTTTTGCTTTTTGAGTTAACCATTGGTATACCAAATGCATATCATCACCTTTTACCGAAATTTTTTCCATCATCATAAATGAAACACCATAATTTTTGGTACAAAATTCTTTGATTTCAGTGTTTGAACCCGGTTCTTGTTTCATGAAATTGTTTGCAGGAAAGCCAATGATTACTAAATTTTTATCCTTATACGTTTTGTATAATGCTTCTAAATCCTCGTATTGAGGAGTATAACCGCATTTTGATGCTGTATTTACGATTAAAACTTTTTTACCTTTTAGTTCGGAAAATTTAAATTCTTTACCATCAATGGTAGTTGCTGTTAAATCATAAAATGATTGTTGTGCATTTATTGTAAGTGCACATAAAATAATTGCAATTAAGCTGCTGATTTTTTTCATGGTTTTTTTTTATAAAGTTAATGTTTATTGAATAACAATCAAACGAATGGAATGTTTGGTTGGAAATTATTTTGAAAGGGATAAAGCCAGCAGGGGCTGAAATAGTTATAAAAAATGCTATTTGCTTTTTCCTTGATGAAAAAGCAAGAATCCGCCTGAGGCGGACAAGAAAACATGATCGCTCCCCGCCTCTCCCTTTTTTCTCGAAAATCTACGAATGCGGCTAAAGCTCATTCTTTGATTTTCTGATAAAAAAGCGTTCACCGCATGTCGACACCGCATGTTTTCATTCCCACCCGCGACTTCGCAATGTAGAATAAATTGAGCTAAAGCTTCAAGAATCTGTGTCTTGTGATTAAGCCCTTGTTGGTGTTATCACCAACAAAAAAGTAAAAACAGAAACGCGCATCCCTTTGGGGATGCGCGTTTCTGTTTAAAAACTCGTATTCTATTATTTTACAATCGAAACTTTACGAACAAAATTGTTGGTTGCTGTTTTAACATTCAGGGTATACAAGCCCATCGCTAATTCAGCAGTTTCTATTTTTAAGTTATGATTTCCGATACCAGGATTTGAAACTGATTTAGAATAAACCAAAGCACCTAATTGATTGTACATTTCAATTACAATGGCTTCGTTTTTAATTAAATCGTAATTAATAGTTACCATATTTGTTGCAGGGTTTGGATAAATATTAACCGCAGCAACAGCATTGTTTTCAGCCACTCCAACAGATCCTTCTTCGTATAAATAAAAATCATCGATAGCTGCTTCAACTAAACTACCGCCATTCAAATTAGCTCCTGTAATAACAGAATCTTCTGCCACAAAACGTACTTGAACTGTTGATGATAGTGTAACGTAATCTTTTACTCTAAACGCATTTCTTCTCCAGCTTTTATCCGATACATTGGTACGTTCAACCAATACCCAGTTGGTTCCATCATTAGAAATTTGTACTTCCCAATAATCATTTGCTGGATTAGCTCCAGTAGGAGGATTATTAATATACCAACGGTAATACGTAAAGATTGGATTCGTGTAAGTTGATAAAT
>JBIIOB010000423.1:0-2731 GCA_044337125.1 Bacteroidia bacterium | reverse complement strand
AAGTTCATTGCTTGAAAAAGGATGGTTTCGCAGTTTTGATCAAAAGGAGGCTGTGGATGCCAATGGAAATCCAATAGCATGGTGTACTTATCCATTTTTGGATTTTATTTATCCAAGATTACAATCCCATTTTAAAGTTTTTGAATATGGTTGCGGTAATTCTACTATCTGGTATGCCAAAAAGGTAGAATCTATTACTTCTGTAGAACATGAAAAGGGCTGGTTGGATAAAATTCAATCAAAAATGCCTAAAAATTCCACCATCGTATACAAAGAGTTAGAATATGATGGTTTGTATTCAAAGGAAATAAAAAGTAGTGGAACAAAATACCACATTGCAATTGTAGATGGTCGCGATAGAAATAATTGTTTGCTAAATGCAATGGATGCCTTAACGGATGATGGCATAATTGTTTTTGATAATTCCTATTTGCCACAATATCAATCATCCATAAATACAGCTTTGAGTAAGGGATTTCGTAAAATCGATTTTTATGGTATGGGGCCAATTGCTCCGCATACGTCATGCACATCCATCATATACAGAACAAATAATTGCCTTGGGATTTAAGCGAAAAAAAGTAGTATGAAAGAGATAAAAAAAATTGGATATAAACTTTATACAGCCTTGTTAAAACCTTTGGATTTGATGCGCTGGAACAGTTGGGTAAAATCAAATGATAAAATAAAAGTAATTATAGGTGCTAGCAAAACCAATTATCCAGGTTGGTTTCAAACAGAACAATATTTTTTGGATTTAACCAATAGAAATGATTTTGTAAAGTTGTTCTCCAATAAAAAAATGGATGGTATTTTGGCGGAGCATGTATTGGAGCATCTTACCAATGATGCTCTAAAACAAATGTTGTTGAACTTTAAAGAATTTACATCTGAAAATGTAACGATTAGAATAGCTGTTCCTGATGGGTTTCATGGTGATGATACTTACATAAACAATGTTAAGCCTGGTGGAACTGGATTTGGTTCTGATGATCATAAAAATTTGTTTACCTATAAATCTCTGGCAACACTTTTTGAAAGTGTAGGGTTTATTGCCCATCCAGTGGAGTATTGGGATGAGAATCGTGTTTTCCATCAAGGATATACCAACGATGATAAAGGATACATTAAACTTTCTTTTATAAATGATAAACGAAATGCAAATGGAACACCAGTTTATACATCATTAATTGTTGATTTTACAAAAAAATGAGCAACTATGCACCCATAGTATTATTTGTTTATAAGCGTCCAGAACATACTCAAAAAACAATTGAATACTTAAAAAAGAATAATAAAGCACAGGAAAGTGATTTGTTTGTTTTTTCAGAGTATCCAAAATCAGAGAGCTTTGTAAAAGAGGTGCAAGCAGTTCGTGATTATATCAAAACAATTGATGGATTTAAATCTGTAACAGTTGTAGAGCGACCTCATTTTTTTGGATTGGCAAATTCTGTTATTGATGGTGTTACGAGTGTGTTAGATAAATTTAACCGAGTGATCGTTTTAGAAGATGATATCGTTACATCTTCTGTATTTCTTGAATACATGAATGAAGCACTTGATAAATACGAACATACATCCTCTGTTTTTTCGGTTACAAGTTTTTGTTATCCTCCCAATTTGATGACCATTTATGATGATTATGATAAAGATGTTTTTTTACTTCCGAGAGCTTCTTCATGGGGCTGGGGAACTTGGAAGGATAGATGGATAAAAACAGATTGGGAAGTAAAAGATTATAATCAATTTTACAATTCACAAGAATTGCAAAAAAAATACGATTTAACAGGTGGTGATAAATCAAGAATGTTAATTAAACAACAAACAGGAATGGTTGATTCATGGGCAATACGTTGGGATTATACCCATTACAAAAACAATGCATTCGGTGTATTTCCTAAAAAATCACTTATCAATAATATTGGATTGGATAATAGTGGAAGTCATACTAAAAACTTGAAATCACATTCGAATGAAGTAAGTTATAAAAAACCAATATTGCCCAATGAACTTGTTCTTGATGAAAAAATTTTAAATGCATACCGTGGGATTTATAAAAAGGGAGGATACATTTTTAAAATTAAACAATTTATAAAACGAATTTTTGAATAGTCTATTAATTTAAAGCATTTATCTAGTTAATGAATTTATCTCAACTCATACAAAAAATTGCTTCAACTGAAGAAGTTAAAAATAATCCACCAGTATTGATTGATATTGGTGCCTCTGAAAAATTAAACTCAGTTTGGGCTAAAATAGCTCCATTTTCAATCTGTATCGCATTCGATGCTGATAAACGTGAGTTTGATTATATCGAAAAGAATGATTCTGTTTTTAAAAAGCAATATGTATTTAATAAAATTGTTGTTGCCTCTTCGGATAAGCCTAAACAACCATTTTACCTAACAAGTAATCCTTATTGTTCGAGTTTGTTAAAACCAGATGCAGAATCCTTAAAACAATTTCATATCTCCAATTTATTTGAAATAAATCAAATTGTAGAAATCGATGTGATGGAATTAAAAAACGTATTGGCTCAATTAAATATTTCAATTGTTGATTGGTTTAAAACGGATTCTCAAGGAACGGATTTACGTTTGTATGCTTCCTTGACTGAACAACAACAAAACAAAATGTTGGTTTTAGAGTTTGAACCTGGGTTTATGGATGCTTACCTTGGGGAAGATAAATTGTTGGATGTGATGAATCACATGAAGGGACGTCCTTA
>JBIIOB010000421.1:0-2734 GCA_044337125.1 Bacteroidia bacterium | reverse complement strand
TGCAATAAGAAGTGCAACTACATTAATAACGGAATGAGCACCCATTGCCACACGTCTTTTAATGCCTTTGTCGATAACCATGCGCTCTGGCTTGTTGACTTTGTCAATTTTAACATCAAAATAATCGTTGATGATGTAACCTGCAGCAGCAATCATAACAGTTGAAAGTACCAACAGGAAAAATTGTAATTCGCTAAGTTGCAATTCATAGTAAGGACTTTCTACTTTGATAAATGGTAATATCAAGCAAAAGCGAACCATGTATTGCGTAAAGGCAATAATCAATAAATTCTGAATTCGGATTAACCTTAAAAATGCGATCACGTTTTTTATTTTTAGTTATGAGGTGATGAGGTTATGGAGTAATGGGGTTGCCATTTGCTCCGTCCTATTTACCTTTGTTTAGTTATAAAGTTATGAGGTGATGGAGTAATGGGGTTGCCATATGCTCCGTCCCAACAACCTTTTATTTCAAGTTATGAGGTAATTAGGTTATGGAGTAATTGGGGTACCATTTGCTCCGTCCAAACACCTTTTTTCATTTACAATTTACTTAATCTCTTCATCACGTATTATCTTAATCACTTATTCACTTTCCAAATCCTTCCCGCTTTATCGATACGTTCCGCTTCGCTTCACACTCGAAATGACACCCCACGGTCCTTAGTTCTCCAATCTTTTGTCTTACGTCTAATATCTAATATCTAATATCCAACATCTAACATCTAACATCTAACATCTAACATCCAACAACCAACAACCAACAACCAACAACCAACAACCAACCCCTACCAAACAAACCCATCATCATCAAACCAGTTGTTTTGAACTTTCATTACTTGTTCAATCACATCGCGCACAGCGCCTTTTCCGCCTTTGTTGTAGGAAATGTACAAACAAATATCTTTTATTTCTTGTGCAGCATCGTTCGGACATGTTGGAACACCCACACGTTTCATTACTTCGTAATCAGGAATATCATCGCCCATGTACAGAATTTCATCATCTGTTAAGCTGTATATTTCCAATAGTTCTTTGTACACATCAATCTTTGTATGCGCACCTAAATACACATCGGTAATGCCTAATCCATTCAAACGTTTGCGCACCATTTCGGAGCGACCGCCAGAAATGATGGCAACTTTATATCCTTTTTTTACGGCCAATTGCAAGGCATAACCGTCTTTGATATTCATTACACGCACTTGCTCGCCATCGGGCATCAATGTCACCGAACCATCTGTAAGAACGCCATCTACATCCAGAACAATTGCTTTAACACGAGTAAGTTTGGTTTTGAAATTTTCCATAAGGCTAATTTACTATTTATTTTTTTTACTTGTTTCGATGATGCTGTTACTTAAAAGTGAATAAATTGTTTTGGCATTTTTATTCCCTGATAATAATTTTAAATGTGCATCCATCGTTTTTTTGTCGCCACGCACCGCAGGACCCGTTTGCATATCGGCTGGTTTTCCTGTTTTTATTTTATCGGCAGTTTCGGCAATCAATGGTTTTAATAAATCCAATGAAAGTTTATTTGCTTTTAAATAATTGTCGGCAATCGTATACATATGATTGCTGAAATTACACGCAAATACAGCTGCTACATGCAATTGTTGGCGTTGAGCCGAATTGATGTTCTCCACCTTGGTGCTGATGCTTTTTGCAAAAAACGTTAAGTTCTCCAAGGTGCTTTTGTTATTGGCTTCGATGCAAATAGGAATGGTTTTAAAATTTGCCTTTTTGGTTTTCGAAAATGTTTGTAGTGGATAAAATACACCAATGTTCTTGGAAATAGTTTTTAATACATCCATGCTCACACTTCCCGAAGTATGCACCACCATTTTATCGTTAAGCTTCAATTGTTTCGCAACATTAGCTATGGCATCGTCTTTCACAGCGATGATGTAAATAGTTCCTGTTGTATCAATGTCTTTTAAATGATTGATGGCTTCAGCTTTTACTTTTTTAGCCAATACTGCCGCGTTTTTTAATTGCGGACTGTATACTTGCGAAATAAAATAACCAGAGGAATGCAGACTCGTTCCTAATTGTGTTGCCAGGTTACCGGAGCCAATTAGGATAATTTTTATGGGGTTCATGTAAATTTAGTTTTTTGTTTTTTTGATGCGTTCCCAGATAGCTAACAAGGTGCCTAAAAACATTACGATACAACCAATCCAAAGGATATTGATGTAAGGGAAAATAATGGCTTGCATCACAATAAAATCTTTGATGTTCGCTTTCTTTTCTTGTAAGGAAATTTCCACTTTACCCGATTCAGGATTGATTTTCCAGAACATAAATTGTAAACCTAACTGATCTACTTTTGATGCAATGGGTTGAACGCTGTTGTTTTTAATCATGTACACAGGCGTTGCATCGTATTTAACACCCGCAACATCCAATACACGTAAATGTGCTTTAACGGCAATGTCCTCATTTGCTAATTGCAATTGCTCGTTGTTTAAATTGGTAGATAAGGAATCAAAAATAATGATGGCATTAGAGGAGAAGATGGTATCACCTTGTTTCATAGAAGCTGTTTTTGCTTCGGTGTATTCATCTTTTGTTGCTGCTTGTTTTTCTTTTATCGTTTCTAACTCCGCATAAGTAATGTGTGAGTATAAATCGAAACTAGGGTAGTGACGGGTATCCGGCTCGGGTGAATTGCCCATGCGTGGATTCATCTGAATCAATGGAGCCAATGAAAATTCTTTTTGGAATTTAC
>JBIIOB010000420.1:0-2735 GCA_044337125.1 Bacteroidia bacterium | reverse complement strand
CATCCACGCAATTTATAGGTATTGGTTCCATTCTTGGTTTAAAGAAAGTTCCAGGGAAAAAAATTGTATTTTCTTCTGGTTATGCTGCTGGTGATGATTCAGCTTATGGAACTGCACCAATCATAAATGAGGAATATGAAGTTCTATGTGTTAGAGGACCTAAAACTGCTTCTATTTTAAAATTGTCACCTGATAAAGCAATTGTTGATGGTGCTGTATTATTGCCTACTTTTTATTGGCCGGAATCCAAGAAAAAAAAATACAAATGCTCTTTAATATTACATCATAAAAGCCTAGAGTTCTATTCCGATTGGGCTTCTGTTTGTGAATTAGCTGGAATACATTTGATTGATGCACGAGAAGATATGTTGAAAGTAATTGCCGAAATTGTTGCATCAGAATTAATTTTGTGTGAAGCAATGCATGGGGCTATTGTAGCTGATGCATATCGTATTCCATGGATTCCTGTTAATTTTTACCCTCATATTAATTTTTTTAAATGGCAGGATTGGTGCGAATCACTTGAAATGAACTACAATCCTACGAATTTTTACTATTACCTACACGATCTGGATTTTTTTGCAACAGTTATTAAAAATAAAACAAAAGCACCTTTTTTTGTGGCAAAAATAGCAGCGCGTCTATTAACCAATTATAGGAAAAAAAAGAATGTTGCTTTTTTAAATGCTCAAAAACAAAAAACAGGAACACTTTCGAATGCTATCATATTAGCTTCGAAACAAAAAGCCTTGATTGAAAAGTTGAATGAATTAAAGTCAAGATGAAACTAGGTATAATTACATCAATGGCGGCTGCTCCTTGGGGAGGTAGTGAAGAGTTATGGTTTTCTTTAGCACAGGAAGCTCGTAATGATAATTTAGATGTTGCCGTATCCGCTTATAATTGGGGTGAAAAACATTCAAAAATTAAAGCTCTTGAAATTTCGGGGGTTCAATTTTATTTTAGAAATCGAATAAGTTTTACGAATATTATTGGGAAATTTCTTGGAAAGTACAACCAATTGTTTCGTGCAAAACGACAGCTAAACTATTTTGTTAAGTCTGAGAACCCTGATATTATTTTAGTGAGCATGGGAGCGTTTTGTGACTTTGAAATTGATTCGCTTCGAAAATTTTTGTTAGAAATACAAAAACCTTTTTGTATTGTAGTGCATTCCAATAATGATAATTATTCAATAGATATTCATAAAAAGGAATCAATTGTAGAGCTTTGCAAAAAGGCTGCTAAACTTTATTTTGTATCGAATAGAATGAAAATGCAATCTGAAACACAATTAGAGTTTCTGTTTACAAATGCTTCAATTGTTAAGAATCCTGTAAATATTAAAAAATTTGAGGTTCTTCCACAACCTGCATTCGATACTATTAAAATGGCTTGTGTTGGGTCCATCCTTTTTCATGTTAAAGGTCAAGCGGTTTTGCTTGAATTGCTAAATTCAAAAAAATGGAAAGATAGAAATTGGATTTTATCTATTTATGGTGATGGGTCTGACAAGCAAGAGCTTTTGGATTTGGTTAAAGCATATGGATTTGAAAATAAAGTGTTTGTAAAAGGTTTTACGAATGATATAAAAAACGATGTTTGGAGGGAAAACCATATCTTGTTACTTCCTTCGTTTATTGAAGGAATGCCCATAGCACTTATAGAAGCAATGTTGTGCGGGCGAACTGCTGTGGCAAACAATGTGGGAGGGGTGAAGGAGATATTGAAGGATGGTATTAATGGCTTTGTTTCAATGGATATTTCAAAAAAAGGATTTGAACTTAAATTGGAAGAGGCATGGATAAATAAACACCAGTGGGAAGCAATGGGTAAAATTGCCTTTGCAGATGGATTAACTTTTTATGGTAATAATCCAATTAAGTTACTGTTGGATGATATAAAAGAACAAGCTTAAAATTTAATAGAGAGTATATATACAGAGGTTTTCGAATCGTGATAGAAAAAGTTGATATAATAATAACTACAAAAAATCGGATAGCTGATTTGCTAATTACTATAAAGCAAATGATTTCTATTGGTTTTAAGGAAGAGCAATTTTTTATTGTGGATGATGGTTCAACTGATGAAACCTTTGTTAGAGTTAAAACTGAATTTCCGAAAATTTGTATTTCCAGAAATGAAAGCTCATTGGGTTACATGGAAAATAGGTCGAATATGATGCAAAATTCTAAGAATGAATTTGTGCTATCCATTGACGATGATTCTAATTTATTATCTAAAGAGGACATAGTTGAAGCAATTACTATTTTGAAAAGTGATACAAATTATGGCATTTTTCATTTTAGAGTATTCAATCAAATTGCGCTTCCCCCTCCTAAAATTCAATTGACAGATAAATTTAGAATATTAAGAGGGTATATCGGATGTGGGCATTTGATAAAAAAAGAACTTATTGAAAAGATTGGTCGATACAGAAAAGAGCTAGTTTTTTATTGTGAAGAGTTGGATTATTCATTAAGAGCCCTAAAGGCTGGATACAAAGTTGTTTCTAAGGATAATATTATTGTTCACCATCGAATTGATCTTGAATTGCGTCAGAAACAAAAAAATACTCAGAATAGCAAAGGAATCTATGGAAGGGAGTGGCGAAACATTCATTTGCATTCAAATAATTTGATTATTACAGCGCTCTATTATCCAATTTTTATCGATTTGTTTTTTATTAGTTATCGTATTGCGCTAGCATTCTTTCACATGGTAATAAAAGAAAA
>JBIIOB010000055.1:0-9232 GCA_044337125.1 Bacteroidia bacterium | reverse complement strand
TTAATTTTTGTTTGACGACCTTTCTTTTGCGGTAAAAATCCTTCGAAACAAAACGTATCACAAGGCAAGCCTGAATTTACCAATGCAGGAACAAATGCTGTTGGGCCGGGTAAACACTCTACTTCTATTCCATTGGCAATGCACTCACGTACCAATAAAAAGCCTGGGTCAGAAATACCAGGAGTACCAGCATCCGTTATTAATGCTATTTTCTCTCCATTAGCAATACGTTCTGCAATCATTGCTACCGTTTTATGCTCATTGTGTTGATGATGTGCATACAAACGTTTTTCGATTCCTAAATGCTTCATTAGGTTTCCACTTGTACGTGTGTCTTCTGCTAAGATAACATCTACTTCTTTGAGAATACGTATTGCTCGAAGCGTAATGTCTTCAAGATTTCCAATAGGTGTAGGGACAATATAAAGTTTCAAGTTCTTAAAATTTAATTTTGTAAATAACTTCCAAATTGAGTAATCAATTTAAACAAATTCTCAAATTCATTCAAAGGTAATGTTTCTGGTCGGTCGTAAATATCGTGATAGGCTTTAATTCCACCCATGGTATAAATAAAAAATGCTTTTACTCCTTTTTCTGAAAAATGATAATGGTCGCTATTGGCAGCTTTTCCTCTAATTTTAACATCTTTGATGTATTTATTGTCTGAATTAATCTGTTTTAATTTATCGAATTCGGTTTTAAAGACAGAGCCATTTACAACTGTAATGCCTTCCTCCCCTGTTCCCATAATATCCATATTAAAAACAAATTTGATTTTAGTTAGCGGGAACAATGGATTTTTTGTGAAATAATCAGAACCAAGCAATCCAACTTCCTCTCCAGCAAATGCAATAAAAGCAATGGAATACTTAGGTTTGTTTTCTGGCAAAGAATAGTATTTGGCCAAATTCAACAACATTGCACAACCGCTCGCATTGTCGTTTGCTCCAGGAAAATAAACTTTTGAACCCATTTGTCCGAGGTGATCATAATGCGCAGAAAAAACAATAAATGAATCGGGATAAACCGCGCCAGGTATAAAACCAATTACATTTTGCGATTGGTGGTTAGGATTAAATTTATTTGTTAGGTGTAAGTCAGCATAACACTTTTTGAATGCTTGTTGAATATTAATACTGTCTGGAATAAACAGTTGAACAGAAGGAAAACCATCTACTTTTTGAGAACAGGTATGCGTAAGTTTTGTTCTCTTCAAAAAAATCAATCCTCTAAAATCCTTTTTCCGATTAGTAAACAAGGCAACTATTTCTGCATCCGAAACTTTTTTTAAGTCAACAGCTACAAAACAATAAATGTTTACTTTTTTTAAGAATGACTTTAACTTTTTAGGACTAAAATAAATTGCGCTATCCAACAATAGTACTTTGCTCATTGGCGCTCTAAGCTCTGAAGAGCAAGACGAAGCGGAAACAATGTAATCTTTTCCAAGAATTAATTCTCTTTTAAAAGCTGTGCAATTGAAAGAAAAAACGAATGGAATGGTATTTATAGGAAAAGTAAATTTTTGATAATAATCTTCTTGAAATGATTTTAAACCGATTTTTTGGAATTCGGTATTTAAATAACTGGCCGCTATTTTATCACCATCATTTACATAACCACGACCGTGCATACTTTCGGATGCCATTGTGTCCACAACTTGACGGGCATATTGAAAAACATGCCCTTGAGAAAAGGCTGAAGTAGATAAATAAAAAAAGGATAGAATTAACAACAGTTTTTTATACATCGTACTTTTTATAAGCAATAAATTTTTAGGAATATCTTCGCTCCACCAGCTCTAACAAACGTTTCACCGTATCGTTTTCTAAATCCCAAGTGTAAAGCTTTTGAAGACTATGGAAATAAATCATTGCCGAATCAATGTTTTCGGAAGAATTTAATTGCTGAATCCCTATTTCATACTCCTGCATATTTCCTTCAAATAAATCATTTGCAAACTGAAAACGATCATTTATCCCAATAGCAGTTTTGATATCCGAAATAGCTGGTTTTTGGATATTTAAAACCGGTTTGGGTTTTTCCACAACTGGGGGCACTACAACGGGAGGCTTTTCTGCAATTGGTGACGGTTCTATGGTAGGAACTACTTCCGCAATTTTTTCCTGTACAACTTCTTGAGGCTTCTCTTCTTTTATTTCATGCACAATCACCTTCTCCTCTACTTTCGGTTCTTCTTTAACCTTATCTTGCGCTTTTGAAATTTCTGATATAATTCGTTCCTCAATATTTACTTTGGGTTCAATCAAATTAGCAATTTCATTTTCAATTGATTTTTGAGAATTTAAATAATTAAAAACAATTGATTTCTCATACAAAGAAGCAATCTTTTTAAGTATTAATTCCAACTCCAATTGAGGAATATGCTTTTTATCCCCAATATCAATATCATCAGAGTGTTGTTTAATGCTGTTTATTAGCTCTGCAATTTCTTTTCGAATCTGATTCTTATCCATTTAAATTTTATTTAGTCAAATTGAACTAAAACAACGCTTTTTTCTTAGTTTTGTTATTCTATAAAGCACGTATAAAAATACATTAATTTTTTCAGTTTATAAAAAATGTTTCTCGAAAACACGATACATCCCCACAAACGCAAAGGCTCCATTGAAGTTGTTTGTGGCTCCATGTTTTCGGGAAAAACGGAAGAATTAATCAGAAGGATGAAAAGAGCTCAATTTGCGAAGCAAACCGTTGAAATTTTCAAACCCGCTGTTGATACACGCTACGATGATGTAAAGGTGGTTTCCCACGATAGCAATTCTATTCATTCCACTCCTGTTCCTTCTTCCTCCAATATTTTGCTTTTAGCAGCTGGAGTGGATGTTGTGGGCATTGATGAAGCACAATTTTTTGACATGGGATTGATTGATGTTTGCAACCAATTGGCAAACAGCGGTACCCGTGTAATTGTTGCTGGCTTAGACATGGATTATTTAGGAAAACCTTTTGGGCCCATGCCCGCATTATTAGCGATTGCAGAATATGTTACAAAAGTACATGCAATCTGCATGCGTTGTGGTAACTTAGCCAATCATTCGCATCGTATGACTGCTGAAGAGCAATTAGTTTTACTGGGCGAAACAAACAATTATGAGCCTTTGTGCAGAGATTGTTTTGTAGAAGCAAAAAAATAAAAATGAATTATACCATCTCCAACATAGCTTCCATTACAACAGGAAAAATTCATGGTACTGGTGATGCGTCCAACATCATAAAAAATTTATTAATTGATAGTCGTAAACTTTCAAATGCAGAAACTTCTTTGTTTTTTGCGATCAAAGGCGACCGACACGATGGACATTCTTACATTCAAGAGCTTTTCGAAAAAGGCGTTCATCATTTTGTAGTATCCAAATTACCTGAAAACACACAACAATATACAGGTGCAAATTTTATTCTTGTTACCGATACCTTAATTGCATTACAAGTCTTATGTGCGAATCACCGCAAACAATTTCATGTACCCGTAATTGGAATAACTGGAAGTAATGGCAAAACCATTGTAAAAGAATGGTTGTACCAATTGATGCGTGAGGATAAAAACATTGTTCGTAGTCCAAAAAGTTTTAATTCACAGGTGGGAGTACCACTTTCGGTATGGCAACTTACCGAAGAACATACCATTGGAATATTCGAAGCAGGGATTTCAATGCCTAATGAAATGAAAGCCTTAGAAGCAATCATTCAGCCAACCATTGGACTTATCACCAATATTGGTCAGGCACACGATGAGAACTTTGAAAATCAAAATCAAAAAGTAAAGGAAAAATTAAAATTGTTTTCGAATGCCGAAGCGCTCATCTATTGCAAAGATTACCTTTCAGTTCACAACCATATCATTGAAGACAAATCCTTTCAAGAGGTAAAACTATTTACCTGGTCGAAAAAGACGCGAGCAGATTTATTGATTGGCCGCATTACCAAAAATGATAATGATTGCGAGATACAAGGCATTTTCAAAAATGACTTTATTCGTATTCACATTCCACTTACCGATGAAGCAAGCATTGAAAATGCAATTCATTGTTGGGCAATGATGCTGTATTTAGGCTACGAGAATGCTGTGATTGCTGAACGCATGAAGTTTTTGAGTCCGGTAGCCATGCGACTTGAGTTAAAAGAAGGAATCAACAATTGCTCGATAATCAATGATAGTTATAATTCTGATTTAGGTTCATTGGGAATTGCATTGGATTTTTTAAATCAGCAAAAACAACATCCTAAGAAAACATTGGTGCTTTCTGATATTTTACAAAGTGGACGGAATGAAGAAACGCTCTACAAAGAAGTAGCAGAGCTCATTCACAAAAAAGGAATTTCACGACTGATAGGTATTGGTGAGGCCATTTCTAGTCAGGCGCATCAATTCAACATCGAAAAAGTATTTTATAAATCCACCAACGATTTTTTACAAAACTATACCAATTCCTTTTTCAGGGATGAAACCATACTTCTGAAAGGTGCGCGTGCATTTGGATTTGAGGCCATTAGTAAAGTTATTCAGCAGAAAGCACATGAAACTGTTTTAGAAATAAACTTAAATTCAATCGTTCACAACCTAAATTATTTCCGTTCCAAGATAAAAGCCGATACCAAAATTATGGCAATGGTAAAAGCATTTTCATACGGAAGTGGAAGTTTTGAAATTGCAAATATTTTACAATTTCACCGTGTGGATTATTTGGCAGTTGCATATGCCGATGAAGGAATAGAGCTTCGCAAAGCAGGAATTACCATGCCTATTATGGTGATGAATCCCGAAGAACAAAGTTATGATGCCATGATTCAGTACAATTTAGAGCCTGAAATTTATAGCTTTAGAGTATTGAATTTATTTGAAGAAACATTAAAGCGTAGCGATAGAACCAACCATCAACCGATTGCTATTCATATTAAATTAGATACGGGAATGCATCGTTTGGGCTTTGAAGAAGCCGATATCAATGAATTGATTGTTCGTATTCAAAACAACAAACACGTAACTATAAAATCTATTTTTTCGCATTTAGCAGCAAGTGATGAATCTGAGCACGATGATTTTACATGGTTGCAGATAAAAAAATTCAATGCTATGAGTGAGCAAATAAAATCACATTTTGCTTACCCTATTATTAAACACATCTTAAACTCTGCCGGCATTTCACGTTTTCCCGATGCACAATTTGAAATGGTGCGTTTAGGAATTGGCTTGTATGGCATTGGTGCAAATGCAACAGAGCAGGCACAATTGCAAAATGTGAGTACCTTAAAAACAAGTATCTCCCAAATAAAAAATATACCAGCAAACGAAACCATTGGCTACAGCAGAAAAGGAGTTGCCAAACGCGATATGCAAATTGCAACGGTACCCATTGGTTATGCCGATGGACTGAGCAGAAAGTTGAGCAATGGAAAAGGAAAAATGATGGTAAAAGGACAAGCAGCACCCATCGTTGGCAATGTATGTATGGATATGTGTATGATTGACATTACAGATATCAAAGCAAATGAAAACGATGAAGTAATTGTGTTTGGGGATGCGCTGCCAATTACTGCTGTTGCAAATGATGTAGGAACCATTGCTTACGAAGTACTAACTAATGTATCACGAAGAGTAAAGAGAGTTTATTATCAAGAATAAAAAAAAGCCTTTGAAACCTCAAAGACTTTTTACAAATTTTCTCAAAATCTTACATGTTGAAAAATAATTAACACTTAATATTTCTTCGTACCCCCCCATTTTCACGCACTTACGCTGCATTATCTACTTTATGGATTTTTATCATCATTTTTTTCTGGTATAAAGCAAACTAATGTTGTCCAAAACATTTAACCATGAAAAAACTACTTATTCTTTTTTGCATACTTTTTATATTTAAAAATATGCAGGCACAAAACACTTGCTCTACTGCTATTCCTGAAAGTAACAGCCAAAACGGAACAGGATTTATTTACAATCAACATTCAAGTGTAAATTGGATTTATTTCATAGCAGGAAAAACTGATGTCTCGGTAAATATGACTAGTATTAATAATAATATAAATACGAAAATTTCTCTCATTAAAATTTATTCTGGGACATGCAATAACTTACAACTAATTGGCTCGGACTCTGCTTCAAATCCATCAGACTCTATACTAAATACATCACTAACCAATTTGACAATTAATAGTATTTACTATATGGAAATATTCAAGCAGACACTTGTAGATACAGCTAAATACTTACTTAGTATAAACTCTCAAAGAGTTCCCAGTTGTGGTGAGTGTAATTTAACTTCGCAATTATCTCCTTGTGAGCTGATTTGCAATCCTAGTTTTGAGTCTTCTATTAATAATCAACAACCGACAGGCTTTTTATTACCTGGAGGTTCTTTGATAACATGTGGATGGGAAAATGCAACAGGTGCATCACCTGACTATTATACTACTGCCGGAACTGGAGGATCTAGTATCCCGAACACAGGTATAGGTACACAGACAGCCAGAACAGGCAATGCTATGGTTGGATTTTTTGCAAATAGCCAGTTTGGCTGGCATGAATATCTTTATTATCAACTTACTCAACCTTTAGTAGCAGGAAAAAATTATGAATTCTCATTTTATGTAAAACCGTCAAACACAAATAGTCATTACTCCGATGGTATTGGTGCTTATTTTACAGATATGGCTGAAATATCAAATAATAGCTCAACAAACGGTTTATATCCATATTTAAATACGCCACAAATAAATTCAAATACAATAATAAATGATAATCAAAATTGGACAAGAGTATCTGGCATATTAACAGCAAATGGAACAGAAATGGCAATAGTTATTGGTAGCTTTAATAATTCATTCATACAATCCTATGCAGGAGTACAATGCTATTATTTTCTTGATGATATTTCATTAACCCCTGCATCAGGAAAATTTTGTGATAATATTCAGGTCCCAACTGCTAATAATATTCCCGCTAATTCTTCTGCGTCATCAGTTTTTGGTGCAGCAACAACAATTACAAATCAAAATTTCAGAATATCTGGAACATTCACAATTAATCAGAACACAACTTTTGCTGGCTGTAATTTAGTAATGGGAGCTGATTCAAAAATTATTGTAAATAGTGGAGTACAACTTTTATTTAATGGCAAATCACATGTTTATGGATGCTGCTCAATGTGGGAGGGCATTCAAGTTAATAACGGAGGTTCTGCTAGAGTTGAAGGCCATACAATAATTGAAGATGCAAAAAATGCCATTACAGTAGTACAAGGCGGAAATTGCATTTCAGATCTAGCTATCTTTAATAAAAATTACTCAAGCATCACTTTATTAACAAATAGTAATTCTAGTTCACCTTTGACAATTTCAAGATCTCTTTTTACTTCAAGAGACTTGCAATTAGATCTTACTCCTTCAAACAATCCAAATACCTCTACAATTTGGACAAATATTAATACTTATCCGACTACAGTCTGCAAATACAATAGCACAACAACGTACACGGAAAAATCCATTTATGGCATTAATGCAACCGATGTGAACACTATAAATATTGGGAATGGAAACATAGCAAACTACTTTAATGCATTTGATGAATTAAAATGTGGGATAAATTTGACCCGAACCAATGCGATTATCTACAATAATAAATTTCAAAATTTATTAAGTCTTCCTTGTTTCCCTTGTACAAGCGTCTATGGGTTTGGAATAAAAACTCAGGGAACTGCAACAGGAAACTACTCTATTACAATTGGAGGAACAGGAACAATATATCAACCCAACTCTTTTAGTAATTGCTACCGTGCGATGGAATTGAACGATTATAAGATGTGTACAGTAAAAAACAATACAATTACAAACTCAAGTACTTCAACTGGTATAAATTATGGAAATACAGGTTTGTTAATTAAACCGGCAAATGGCAATACATTATCTGTATCAAACAATGTAGTTACCAACTGTAACAACGCTGTTTGGATCAATCGTTCCACAACAGGAAATATTAATTCTCAGGGAATAACTATAGAAAACAACACCATCAACTCCAACCCAAGTGGTTTTTGCACTAACGGAGTTAACATAAGTGATGTTTCAAATTCAGGAAGTACTACACCTGTTGACAAAATTAAAATACAGTACAATACCATTACACAGGCATACAACTGTGTAACTGCAACCAATGTAAAAAACAGTTTGGTGATACGCAGCAATACCCAACTTCAGGTAAAAAATAATGGTACAGCAGTAAACGCAATTAAATTAAGTGGCTGCAAAGGAGTAAAGATCCATGATAATCAAAACATCAATATTTCACCGGTTTATTCACCTGTTAATATTACACCTGTTGATTTTAAAGGAATATTTGTTACGGGGAGTACTGAAAACCAAATTACATGTAATAAAATTTCTAACATGGGAGAGAGCATGACCTATGTAGGTTCATGTATTAATAGCACATTGCGTAATAATACCTTAGACAAAGGAAATCGTGGATTTGTATTGCGTAATAACGGAGAAGTAGGCGCACAAGGAACTCCAAATCCAAATGGAATTCCTTGTGGATTATGGTGGTCAGCTGTTACTACAGATTTTACTGCGCATACTTATACAGAAAATACTAATACACCAAATAATTTATCTAAATTATACGTAAATAGCACAAATGTTCCTGCGGGTTTCACTGGAATTCCGACCGTAAATTCATTTGCTCCAGCAAGTACACCATATTCTGTTGTGGCTGGTGGTATAAACACAGTATCGGGCTCGCCAATCTCTTGCAGTACAATAATAATACAAATGGCTCCTGTTGGCGATAGTAGTGCAAGTGCTATAAGTAGCACAACTACTACAAACGAAACTACTTTACTTACTTCACTTGCTACTGACGAAAGTACTTATCCTGTTTACGAAGAAGAACATCAATACAATCACAAAAAGTATGCTTTTGAAAAATTGGAAGCAAACGGAGCAATAAGCAATGCAACCTTGCAAAATTTTTACGACAGTACACAAGTAGAAACAATGGGCAAATTAAAACAAGTGGATGATGCTTTAAAATTAAATGATGCTGCACTTGCATCGGCTCTTAATAGTAGTTTATTTGCTAATAATGTGGTAGAGAATAATCAAAAAGTGTTCAATACTTTGTATTTAAATTATCTGAATAACAATGAATACATTTTTACTCAAACCGAGAAAGATGAACTATTCGCCATTGCGGAGCAATGCCCATTAGAAGGAG
>JBIIOB010000419.1:0-2748 GCA_044337125.1 Bacteroidia bacterium | reverse complement strand
AATCTCCACCCTGCCCTCGTCCAGCAGTTGTAACTAGCATTCAAAATGTATCAAACAACGTAATCATTAACCTTTACCCCAATCCTGCTGTTGAAGAAATCACGTTCCAATACAGTGTAATTGAATCGGGAAAAACAATTTTCAACATCTATGACATTAATGGAAAAAAAGTAATGCCTTCAGTTTTAGAAGAAATGAGCAATGGGGTTTTAATAGGTAGAATAAATGTTTCATCACTTACAAGTGGCATTTATTTTCTAGAAATAAAAAACGGAAATCAAAGTACCCAACAAAAGTTCATTAAACAATAATTGCCTGCCATGGTAAATAAAAAAGCGCCTTCTGAAAATTCAGAAGGCGCTTTTTATATTTTGTAGCTACTAATTAAAAAAGACCATTAATTTCAGCATCAATTTTATTGATAATTGAACCTAAATCTTCTGCCTTTTCAGGGAAATTGTTATTATCTACATCAATAATCAATAAGCGAGCATTTTTGTGCTCTTGTTCATAGGAAGTAATAAAAGCTTCGTAGCGTTCATTTAATCGTTTTAAATAATCCAAACGAATCGCATTTTCATAATCACGACCACGTTTTTGAATTTGATTTACCAATGTTGGAACCGAAGCTCTCAAATAAATCAATAAATCTGGAGGAGAAATAAAAGACTCCATCAATTTGAATAATGAAAAATAATTTTCAAAATCACGAGTGGTCATCAACCCCATTGAATGCAAATTGGGTGCAAAAATATATGCATCCTCATATATTGTTCTATCTTGAATAACCGTTTTACCGCTATTTTTAATTTGTTGTACTTGACTAAAACGACTGTTTAAGAAATACACTTGCAAATTAAATGACCAACGTTGCATGTCTTCATAAAAATCATTTAAATAAGGATTATCATCAGCATCCTCGAAGTGAGCTTGCCATTTATAATGTTTTGCTAAAAGAGTAGTGAGTGTGGTTTTGCCAGAACCAATGTTTCCTGCTATTGCTACATGCATAATTTTGAAATAATTTAATTTTAAACCGAAAACGAAAATACAAAAACTTAAATGCCCTGCAAGGAAAAAACGTGAAATTGTGAATAAGTTTTTCCCGCTTCCAAAAAAGCCATTAAATAGCTATATTTACACATTAATATAGAATTATATGTCAATAGTACTCGATAGAAAAACCGCACCTGCATTTAAAGCAGTAGAAAAAATTGAAATTATCCATGCAAACGTTAAGCGTTTGTCGAACAATATACCCGTTTACTCTGTAAATGCGGGAACACAAGAACTCATTAAAATTGAATTTATTTTTTCGGCAGGTATGTATCACCAGCAAATGCCTTTGCAAGCTGCTACTACAAATACGATGCTTGAAGAAGGTACGAGCAAAATGAATGCTGCTCAAATTGCTGATGCCATTGATTACTATGGAGCATTCTTTGAAACTGCAGTAACGCAAAATAATGCTACCTTATCTTTATATACACTCAACAAACACTTAAATTCGACCATTCACATTGTAGAGGAAATAATTAAAGAGGCAACTTTTCCTCAAATGGAGTTGGATATTCATTTGCAAAACAAAAAGCAAAAATTCCATGTAAACAATCAAAAGGTAGCAAATGTTGCTCGTAAACGTTTTACAGAACTACTTTTTGGTGAAAAGCATCCTTATGGAATTAATGTAAAAGAAAGCGATTTTGATGCAATCAAAAAAGAACACTTAATTGATTTTTACAACAAAGCATATACTTCCGATAATTGTAAAATCATTTTGGCAGGCAAAATTCAGGATGATGTATATGAATTATTAGAAAAACATTTTGGGAAAAATGATTGGAGTTCAAATAATCAGCACATTATTAATGACACGACTATTCATACCATTCAAGAACGTGAACAAATCATTCTTAAAAATGATGCACTTCAATCAGCTATTCGAATTGGGAAAATTATGTTTAACAAAAAACATGAAGATTACCAATCAATGCAAATTTTAAATACCATTTATGGTGGTTATTTTGGATCTCGTTTAATGTCTAACATTCGCGAAGACAAAGGGTATACCTATGGTATTGGCTCTGGAATGGTATCCTTACAAAATTCAGGTTATTTCTTTATTTCAACCGAGGTTGGTGTTGATGTATGTCAGAATGCTATCAATGAAATTTATTTTGAAATGAATCGTTTAAAGGAAGAATTGGTGAGTGAAGACGAATTGCAATTAGTGAAAAACTATTTACTAGGTAATTTCTTAAGAAGTGTTGATGGGCCATTTGCTATGGCAGATCGCTTTATTGGAATTATGGAATATGATTTAGGCTATGATTATTTTGATAAATACATTGCAACGATTAAAAGCATTTCAGCATCTCAACTTAGAGATTTAGCAAATAAATATTTTGAGAAAGAGAGCATGATTGAATTAGTGGTGGGTAAAAAATAATTACCAATTGAATTCGTTTTTATAGATGTTTAAGCGCATAATATTTCTTTTCGTTTTTATTGCAATGTTTCAAAACAGTGCAATAGCATCGCATTTGATGGGAGGAGAAATAACGTGGGTTTGTAATGGTGGTGGTCAGTATGTTTTTACCATGAAACTCTACCGTGATTGCAATGGAGCAACAGCTTCTCCAAATTTATCCTTAACTGTTTTTAACCATCCAACGGTTAATTCTATCGCTATTAATCTTATTTCATCGAAAGACATTTCAACAAAATGAAATGGTGCTGGTCCAACCA
>JBIIOB010000054.1:0-9271 GCA_044337125.1 Bacteroidia bacterium | reverse complement strand
ATATTTTGGCGCCATCAGCAGCCGAAACATTGTTAGCACTAAAAATAAACGATAAAAACAGGAAGGAAATAATCGCCAAAATTTGTTTTCGAGGCTTATTGCACATTGTATCCATATTGATTTTTAACTATTTAACTCCGTTGAAATGCCCTATAAATAGGGAGAGTACTTTTACTCGAGCGACAAATTTATAAGAAACATCAATAGGCGATTCAAAAATTGTTAAAATTTTCTAAAATTTAATTAATTTATATTCGTTCTAAATAAGGAAGGATTTTAAAGCTACTTTCCACACAATTTTACATCAAAGAAAAAATCGTTTTTATCTTGTTGTTTTTCAGATTAATCGAATTATAAAAATAACAAAATAGGCTATATTTAAGGTATAATATTTGGTTAACAAGCATTATTAAAATTATCTTTGCCACCTAATTTGATTTTAACATGCGATTCAAAATTTTCTGTTGGTTAGCTATTTCTTGCCTTTTCATTACAAACAACATATTTGCTCAAAAAGATTCGGGCAAAGTTGAGATCATTCAAGATTATAAAATAAAGGAATTGCAAGCCAAACACATTGATGTTAATGCCAAAACACCTATAAATGGGTACCGAATTAAAATCCATTTTGGATCAGACAAAACAAAGGCAAAAGAAGTTAAAGCCAAGTTTATCGCAAAGTTTCCAACTATCCCAGCTTATGAAAAGTATGACCAACCCAATTTTAACATTCGAGTTGGTGATTTTCGCACAAAATTAGAGGCTTATAAAACCTTCAAGGAGATTCAGGTGGAGTTTCCATCCTCGTTCATCGTATCTGACGAAATCGAATTCCCCGAATTACTAGTTGAACCCAAGAAATAATTCCTATTATTAGTTTAAAATAAAATTTTAGAATTTGGGCAAGAATCTTATATTTGCAGCCCTTAATATTTTTTGTATTTAAGTAATCTATATAAAACTAAATAAAAATAGCATATGAGTGTTTTAGAAAAAATCAGAAGTAGAGCAGGTTTACTTGTAGGTATTATTGGAGTTGCCTTATTGGTATTTATCCTTCAAAGTGCATTGGAATCAGGTAATTTTTTCTTTGGTAATTCAACTACCACTGTTGGGGAAATAGCTGGTAAGTCTATTGACTATACCACTTTTAACGCAAAAGTTCAAGTAGCAATTGAAAATCAAAAACGCAATACTGGTCAATCATCATTGGACCAAGAAGCTACTGATAATATTATCCAAACAGTTTGGAATCAATTTATCAACGAGGAAGTAATGCAAAAAGAATATGCTAAATTAGGCATTACTGTTTCTGATGAAGAATTGTATCACTTTATGGTGGAAGAGCCACATCCTGCATTGGTTCGTAATTTGAGTGATCCTCAAACAGGACAAGTTGCACCTATGTTTGCAGATGAAAAAACAGGAATGTTAAGTTCTGAGAAAATCCGTCAGTTTACTCAATCAATGACTCCAGAGCAAGAAACACAATGGTTACAATTAGAAGATTATATCCGTCAAACTCGTGTTATTGAAAAATACAATAACTTAATTAAAAAAGGATTGTATGTAACAACAAGTGTTGCAAAACGTGACTACATTGCTCAAAACACAAATGCAAACATTAAATATGTAATCAAGAATTACAAAACAGTTGCTGATAGCACAATCAAAGTAACTGATGAGGAATTAAATACCTATTATAAAGCTCATCAAAACGAATACAAACAAGAAGCTGCTCGTAAAATTGAGTATGTAGCGTTTGATATTGCTCCATCACAAGAAGATTTTAATGAAGTAGAAAAATACATGCAACAAGTTGCTGCTGATTTCAAAACTAAAAAAGCTGGTGAAGATTCAGCATTTGTTGTAGCAGAATCAGATTCTCGTTTCGTAGATCAAGCATTCAATGGCCCTGGTGCATTATCTCCATTAATTGATACTGCAATGTTTAAAGCAGAAGTAGGAACAGTAATGGGTCCATTCCGTGAAAACGATGGATTTGTAATTGCTAAATTAATTGCAACAAAAAATGCTGCTGATTCTGCAAAAGTTCGTCACTTATTAATTGCATATCAAGGTTCAGGTGCATCTCAAACAGTAACACGCACTAAAGATCAAGCTAAAAAAATGGCTGATAGCTTATTAGTAGTTCTTAAAAAAGAGAGAAACAAATTTGCTGATTTAGTTGAAAAACTTTCTGATGATGGTGGTAAAAAAATGCCTCCTAATAAAAAAGAAGGAGAAGATTATACTGGTAAAGGTGGGAACTATGGATGGATTAATGCAAAAAGTGGTTTTGTTGATCCATTCAAAAATGCAGGTTTAGATAACAAAAAAGGAGATTTAGTAATTGCTGAATCAAATTTTGGATACCATATTATCGAAGTATTGGATTCAAAAGGTTCACAAAAGAAAATTCAAACGTTTACTATCAATAAACTAGTTGAACCTAGCAGCAAAACAGCTCAAGAGGTTTTTACGAAAGCAAATACATTTGCTAATGCAAACAAAACAAATGAAGCTTTCCAAAAATCAGTACTTGATCAAAAATTAAACAAACGTATTGCTGAAAACATCAAAGAAAATGATAAAAACATTGCTGGTTTAGAATCGCCTCGTTCTTTGATTAAATGGGTTTATGAAAACAAAAATGGTACTGTATCTGAACCATTGGAGTTTGGTGACAAATATGTTGTTGCTGTAATTACAGAAGTAAAAGAAAAAGGAATTGCTCCGTTAGAACAAGTGAAAGAAGACATTACAGCGAAAGTAGTTCGTGAGAAAAAAATTGAAATGTTTACAAAAGAATTTGCAAGTGCTGGATCTGCATTAGATGCAATTGCTAGCAAAATGCAATTGAATATTGAACAAGCACAAAATGTAAACTTTACAACTTCAGCAATCCCAGGCTCATCTAACGAACCTGCTGTAATTGGAGCGGTATCTGTTCAAAAAGCAAATACACTAAGCAAACCAATTGGTGGTAAAGAAGGTGTATTCGTAGTTTATGTTGATGCAGTTACACCTGCTCAACCACAAGCAGATTATAAAGCACAACAACAAGCTCAAACATCTCAAATGCAACCACGTGTTGATTACGAAGTTTATGACGCATTAAAAGAAAACGCAAACATTACTGAACACTTAGTTAAGTTTTATTAATAAACATACTAGTATCTAACAAAAAAGCTCTTCCAAATAGGAAGAGCTTTTTTATTTCTATTTTACCATTACTATTTCTCCCTAACAAACCGATACAAATTGAAATCAGGCTTTACTAATTCTTGCTCAATCTCTGATTTCAAATCTTGTTTGGAAATATCTTTCATTCGTTTATTTTGAATTAATCGATACGCCTTTTCAGCAAGGAGATAAGCACGTTTGGTATTTACTCCAACAATATGGTGTTTATTTATTGCATCAATTAATTCATCTATTCCTTCATGTTTTGTTGCTACTGCTTTTATAACTGGGATAGACCAATCGTTCAATGGTTTAGAATGCACCAATTGAATTAAATTTTTCAAAAAGGTATTGGCACCATCACGATCACTTTTATTTACCACAAAAATATCTGCTATTTCCATAATACCCGATTTTATTGCTTGTACATCATCACCTGCCTCAGGAACTAATACCAAAACAGTTGTATCGGCTAAACCTACGACTTCTATTTCACTTTGTCCAACACCTACTGTTTCAACAATAATATAATCGAAAGAAAATGCACGCATTACATCCACTATCTCAACCGCCTTGGCAGATAATCCGCCAAGGGAGCCACGTGTTGCCAGAGAACGAATAAACACCTTCTCGTTGGTAAAATGTTCTGCCATACGTAAGCGATCACCCAACAAGGAACCATAATTAAAAGGAGATGTAGGGTCAATTGCAATTACTCCAACACTTTTTCCAAGATCTGTTAATTTTTTAATTACCGCATTTATCAAAGTACTTTTCCCTGCACCCGGAGGACCAGTAACCCCAATAACAGGGATAGAAGCATTAAATTTTAGGGAAGTAAGAATTTCTTCATACCCTTCCAATTCATTTTCTACAATGGTAATACAGCGTGCCAAGGCTTTTTTATCGCCTTGTTGTAACTGTTGAATAAGAGTAGTTGCCATTGTCATACGTACACAAATATAGTAGATAATTTTAGTACTTTTGCTCGTAGCGACACTAATTTAAAATTACAAATGCCACAACTATCGGTTGTTATAATCACATTTAACGAAGAAAAAAACATTGAACGTTGCTTGCAATCTATTCAAGGTGTTGCTGATGATGTGGTGGTTATTGATTCGTTTTCGACCGATAAAACCGAGGCTATTTGCAAGGCCTATAATGTCACATTCATTCCAAACAAATGGCAAGGCTACTCAGCAACAAAAAACTTTGCAAATGAACAGGCAAAAAACAATTGGGTTTTATCATTGGATGCTGATGAAGCATTATCGGATGAATTAAAACAATCTATTCTCGCATTAAAACAATTACCTGAATTAACGACTGCAAAATTTAATCGACTTACCAATTATTGTGGTAGCTGGATTAAACATGGTGGCTGGTATCCTGATACAAAAATCAGATTGTTTGACAGAACCAATACAAAATGGACGGGGGTAATTCATGAGGAACTTTCATTTTCTAAACAAGTTGATATTAAACAATTAAAAGGCGATTGTTTGCATTACAGTTATTACACATTAGAACAACATTACAAACAAGCAGAAAACTTTACCACCATCGCTGCTAAAGATTTATTTGCACAAGGGAAAAAAGTTAGCTTCGATAAATTATACATTAGTCCGATTGTGAAATTCATTCGTGATTATTTTATCAAATTTGGGTTTATGGATGGAGCTGCAGGCTTTACGGTTGCTCGTATTTCAGCATATGCAACTTACCTAAAATATAAGAAACTTAAAGACTTATACCATTCGTAATTTGGCAACTACCACGAACATAAAAAAAATAATTATCAGTAGGCCCGATGCAATAGGTGATGTGTTGTTAACACTGCCCATGTGTGGACTTATCAAAAAATATTATCCGGAAATTAAAATTGCTTTTATAGGAAGAACGTACACAGAGGCCATAATCAATTGTTGCGAACATGTGGATGAGTTCATCAATGCAGATGAGCTATTCAAACAAAATACAACAGCTGCTATTGACACACTAAAAAAAATAAATGCAGAAGCAATCATTCATGTTTTTCCAAACAAACAACTTGCAGCGCTTGCTAAAAAAGCCAAAATAAAGATTCGCATTGGCACAACTAATCGTTTGTTTCATTGGACGACAGTAAATGCATTTGTAAAATTAAGTCGCAAAAATTCTGATTTACATGAATCGCAATTAAATGTAAAATTGCTTTCCGCAATAGGAATAAATGTAATTCCTGAGTTGAATGAGTTACATCAATACCTTGGATTTACAAAAATTCCAGAATTAAATTCAGAGTATGCCCACTGGATTGACTCCTCAAAAATCAATGTTATCCTTCATCCAAAATCAAACGCAAGTGCACGCGAATGGAGTTTGGAGAACTTTAACGCATTAATTCAATTATTACCTCCAGCTAAATTCCAACTATTTATAAGTGGAACAGATAAAGAAAAAGCAATTTTGAATTCTTGGTTGGAACAATTACCAAGTCATGTTCAAGACATTACTGGAAAGTTAAACTTGCCACAATTTATTGCATTTATTGCCAAAGCTAACTATTTAGTTGCAGCAAGTACAGGTCCTTTGCACATAGCATCATCATTGGGCATTGGAGCTATTGGCATTTATCCTCCCATCAAACCAATGCACCCTGGCCGTTGGCAACCAATAGGCAAAAATGCAAAAGCATTAGTAATTAATAAAGGATGTGAAGATTGTAGAAAAAATCCAACAAGTTGCAGTTGCATAAATTTAATTGAAGCAAAACAAGTGGCTGCACTTATTCAGTAGTCTTGTCCTCTTTATTGCGAAACACAAACAGCATAAAGGAATTAAGAAAGGCATAAAATGTAACTCCAGCTTGCGTTTCAAGAGTGTCTTCTGTGAAAAATGAACAAATCAAAATAATAAAAAAGGCAAGGTATAAAAAGTCGTGATGCTTTTTAAGTTTAATCATTGGATAAAAAAGTGAGAACAAAAACCACAGCAATCCAACTATTCCAAAACAAAGTGCGATTGACAAAAACTGGTTATGAGGATGCAAACGATATTCAATAGCTAATTTAGAATGCATTTTATCGTATTCAGCAAACAGTTCCTTTTCCAGGTCACCAGTTCCAGCCCCTACTAGCCAATTCTGTTTAATAACATTCCACGATGCTTTCCAATATTCAAAGCGCTGTGTAAGTGAGTGGCCATTGGCATCGCCAGTAGCTTTATAGAGATCAATTTCCCAAAAAGTTTGTTGTATCCTCGAGCCTACATTTGACAAATTCTGATAATTGACATTCGAAACACCACGCTCTATTGCTTTAATTTCATCCTCCGTTAAAGCTGCCATTCCATCAAAATCTTTTGATAAATTCTTAGATGATAAAAAGCGAATCAGGGTAGTTTGAAGTGGATTTCCTTTTGCATCATTTTCATTAAATTTAATTTTGCTACGCTTGTTCCATGCAATTTCTAATACTACATCACATACATTTAACCAAATGTAATTGCCGTTCTCTTTAAATACACTGTTTAAATCATGATAATAAGCATTCCCTCTTGACGTATAGGTCAATGCCATTGATTTATCAGGCTTTGTTTGATTCGTTTTTCTACAAACCACCTTATTAATAATTACAGATGCACCTACAACTAAAACAACAACAATAGTAGCAGCTATTGATAGGTATATTTTTTTTCTTGAGTAAAATAACTGTATAACAAACAGTACAACTGTTGTAAATAAAAGAATACCTAAACCTGTTAATGATTGCATTAAAAACAAAAAAACGATGAACCAAGAAGCCGCAAAACCATACAACAATTTCCATTTTAGTTCAACATTCTTTTTTATGAAATAAAGGCATACAAAAATAGAAAAGCAAATAAGCAGGGCAAATCGAATATGGGAAATAAAAATAGAAATGTCTCGTATATCAACAACTGTTCGTTCAATAACCCCAAACAGAATGAGTGTACTTACAACTGTACCAAAAGCAACCGCAGCAATAAAAAATTGAAGAATCACATCAATAACTTTTTTTGAAAGTGGAGCCGAAGTAGAAATAATGATTGGTAAAGCAAATAATGGAACTTTAATTCGAATATCATTACTTGCATAGGAAAAATCGGAAGTAAATAAAAGTCCGATAAAGTGTAATAACAGAATGGAGCTAAGGAGAATTGCTGGTTTGTTTTTAATGAATGATTTGAATTTGTTTTTTAAATTCCCCTCCAACAACCAATTACAAGCCAAAATAATTTGCGATAGACTCATTAAAAATTTGGATACCGGCATACCGATTACCAAAATGATTAGGGCAAATATATAAATGTAATTATGGTACTTTTGAGGTAGCAGTTGCTTCATACAAGTAATTGTAACGCAAAGTTGTTAAAATAATTGTATTCGCAGAGTATTTTTATAAATAAAAAAAGGGAGTTAATCAACTCCCTTTTTTGTCTCAACTAAAATTAAATTATTTCTTTGGTTTATCGTTATAAAATGGTTTTTCTGCCTTGTTAATCGTAGTAAGTATTTTTTTATACTTTTCTGAATCATTCAAGATGGCAATTGCTTCTTTTAACTCCGTATCATCTTTTAATGAAGCTTCCAAGCGTCCATTTTGGAAATAATAGCGTGAAGCTATTTCTTCCTCAATAAATTGTTTTATTTCTGCTTTAAAATTTTCTAAATCTTCGCTTTTACTGTGTTTAATTTTAGCATTTAATGCTTCTATCTGTGCATTTACTTCTTCTGTTACTTTATCATCTGCAGCACTTTTTTTCAATTCTTCTAATTTCTTTTCTGTCTTGGTGGTATAATCGTATTCTTTCCCCGTCAAAAAAGCTACAAACTCATTGTATTCTGCGTCTGTAAGCTTAAACTCTTTTGCTGCTGGCAAAGTTGGGTGTGCAATACGATACTTAGTCGCATAATCGAATATTAAATTTTTGGTAACCAAACTTGCTAAAATATTGCTGTATTTTTGAGGTTCAAGTGTAACATCAGGAGTAACACCTCCGCCATCATACACAATTCTGCCGTTCTTGGTTTTAAATGCAGAGATCAACGAATCTGCAACTTTATCCACACTACCATCGTCATTTCGATGAGAATAATCAAGGGCTTGAATACAACGACCGCTAGGAATGTGATATTTAGCGACTGTTACTTTTAATTGTGAATTATAACTTAATGGACGCGTTTGTTGAACCAATCCTTTTCCATAGGAACGTTGACCAACAACAACACCCCTATCTAAATCTTGAATTGCACCCGAAACAATTTCAGCAGCGGATGCTGAGCCTCTATCAATCAATACTGCAATTGGAATGTTAACATCAACAGGATTGTTTGTTGCTTTGTGAACTTTATCCCACTCTTTTACTTTTCCTTTTGTGCTCACAATTTCTGTACCTTTATCTGCAAAAATATTTACAATATCAATTGCTTCTTTCAGCAATCCACCTGGATTTCCACGTAAGTCAAATATTACAGATTTTAATTCCGCATTTTTTTTCAATTCTATCAATGCAGATTTTACTTCCCCGGATGCATTTTCTGTAAATCCAGTAAGTTTTATGTAGCCAATTTCTTTGTTAACCATTCCAAAATAGGAAACACTTTTAATTTTTATTTCTTCACGGTTAACCGTTTTTTCTAATGGCTTGCTTTCGCCTTGACGCTCCACCAATAACTTAATTGTTGTACTTGGTTGCCCTTTCAATAGTTTACTGATATCGTCCGTTGTTTTTCCTTTTACATCAATATCATTCAGTTTTAAAATTTTATCGCCAGCACGTAAATCTGCTTTTTGTGCAGGGAAACCTTCGTATGGCTCCGAAATGTAAACATAATCGCCTTGCTGACGAATAAGCGCGCCAATACCCCCATATTGTCCGGTAGTCATGTAACGATAATCTTCAATCTCCGATTCGGGAATAAAGTTTGTGTATGGATCTAATGATTCAAGCATTTTATCAATCCCTTTTTTCATTAAATCCCCTGGATTGGTTTCATCTACATAATAGATATTTAGCTCACGAAATAGTGTTGCGAAAATGTCTAGATTTTTAGATACCTCAAAGTAGCTATCAACAA
>JBIIOB010000418.1:0-2765 GCA_044337125.1 Bacteroidia bacterium | reverse complement strand
GTCCAGATATAGCTCAACAATTTATGGACAATGTTGAAACAGCTCGTAAAGGTCTATTTAAATCAGGTGCCATTCGTAGCTTTTTAATCATAACATTAGCTGCTATTTTTGTTTGGTTGTTTTTAAAATCGAAAATCAATAAAGCAATTTTAATCTCCGTTTTAGGTATCGCTATTTTGGTTGATTTATGGACCATTGATAAAAAGTTTATCAATGACAAAAATTTTGTAAATAAAAAGGAATCTACTGTTCCTTTCCCTGAAACAGTTGCTGATAAAGCAATTTTGGAAGACAAAGATCCTAATTACAGAGTTCTGAATATGTCGGTTAGTCCATTTATGGATGCAAGTACATCGTATCGTCATAAATCCATTGGTGGATATCACCCTGCTAAACTTAGACGTTATCAGGATTTGATTGATCGCCATATCCAAGGGAATATTATGAATATTCAAACTGCATTTCAAGAATCACCAACTGATTCGGCATTTAGAGTAGTGTTTTCAAAACAAGGAGTGTTGAATATGTTGAATACTCGTTATATCATTTATAATCCTTCTGCTCCTCCATTGCAAAATAGATATGCACTAGGTAATGCTTGGTTTGTGAGCGACTTTAAATTTGTAAAGGATGCAGATGAGGAAATTGCAGTTTTAGGTACTATCAATCCAGCGCAAACAGCTATTGTGGATGAACAATTTAAATCAGAGTTGGATGGATTCCAATTGAAAAAAGATGGCAATGCAACCATACGTTTGACAGAGTACAAACCGAATCACTTAACTTACGAGTCAAACACAGGTGCTGAGCAATTAGCATTGTTTTCTGAGATTTATTATGAGGATGGATGGAATGCTTATGTGGATGGGAATTTAGTACCACATTTCAGAGCAAATTATGTTTTAAGAGGAATGAAAGTGCCTCAAGGCAAACATTCAATTGAATTCAAATTTGAACCGAAAGGGTATTTTACCAGAGAAAAAATTTCCTTTGCTTCTTGTTTGATTTTATTTGGCTTCTTTGGATTTTCTATTTTCTGGACAATTAAAAACAAAAAGGATTAAGCTTCTTTTCTGCCCATTAATTTAATCAATGCCTTTTGAATAAAGGCATTGATTTCTGGTGCAAGCTTTAGCGTGTAAACCATAATCCCATAAACCAATGTTATGCTGATTGACCGGTAAATGATAGAAAAAATTGGGTTGATTAGGTCTGGAAGGTTAAATCCTAGTAAAAATGTTCCTCCAATAATTAAAAGTCCCTTTACAGTATTAACATCAAATGGTTGCAATTTGAATTTCGACCAGATGAAGAAAAATTTTAGCACGTTATAGCTAAAACTGCCGATTGCTATAGCAATTGCAGCTCCAGTCATTCCATAAATTGGAATTAAAACAACATTACCAACAATGGTTAAAATGAACATCAGAAAAAGAAAAACCAAGCCAACCTTGTAATTTTCTGAACTAAAAATTATTTGATTGTTTAAGCCACTAATCATATTAAATAAACTACTTCCACTAATGATATATACAGAAGTTAGCCCCAATACATATTCAGAAGGCAATAGCTTGTAAAGGGTTTGAATATTACAAGTAACACCTAAAAACAAAATACCTCCAATCAACATTAAATATTTGGAGGATAGAAAATATATATGGCGAATGTCATTATGGTCTTTTTTATACCATGCTTCAGAAATAATTGGAGCAGCAATTTTATCTACTGCAGGAATTGGAGCCTCAATAATGGATGGGATAAACATTGCAATGGTGTATATACCAACAATTGACATGGTTGAATACCAGCCCAACATAATTGAGTCGATTTGCTTGATACCAACTGCAGAAATCGTAGCAAGTGTAAATGGGATTCCATAGGTCATCATCTCCACAATTTTTGCTTTATTGATAATATCTTTTTTGTATTTCAAGGTAGGCTTATCTGTTTTATAGATAAAAATGGCAAGTGCTATCAGCTGAAATAAGTAGATTAGTACATAGGAAATCATTAACCATTTTACATTAATGACCTGAATAATATAAAGCATGATTATTCCTAAGTATGCAATGCGGATGTAGATTTCATTTAAAAAACTCGGTAAAACTGGTTTATAAATAACGTTGCAATAAACATTCAAAACATTCACCAAGGAAATGATGAATGACATTGGAAAAATGAGGTAATAAAAGTTTAGAAAACTAGCCGATTGTTCCTGGTAATGTTCTTTTATCCAGTCACTTGCAAAAAACAATCCGATAGCTACAATTGCATATCCAATAGTTGTATAAAGTAGCAAAAAGCCAAGATAACCATGGTGGCGTTTTTCTTCATTTCTGAAATGTGAAAAGTACTTAACTGTAATATTGCTTATTCCAAGCGGTGCAACCAAGGCCACAAAGGAGGAAATGGCGATTAATGTGCGCAGCAACCCAATCGTTTCAGTAGAATTTAAAAATAAAGGCTGTAGAATGATAATATTGACAAAACCTATAACAATACCCATATAGGAAATAATCGTGTTTTGAAGCCCTTTTTTAAGTATTATACCCACTTTTGAATCAAATTAGAATGCAATATTATAAAGTATTTTATTGATTTTGCATAAATATACCGCATACTTTCAAAATACACTTGTTAAAAGTTCATAACTGACCTATAAATGGATTTTTAATTTATCTTTGTTTTTCAGTTTTAATGAGTCGTTTTTGAATGAAAAGTATAAAAAATAGTTTTAGAGGAATCCTAAATTTAATAGGTATAGG
>JBIIOB010000417.1:0-2768 GCA_044337125.1 Bacteroidia bacterium | reverse complement strand
ATGTTCTGGAGGACTTCAATTTTAACCGTTAGATTTTTATAAACAATAAATATCCGAAGAAATGAATATTGATCAGGAAATTCTTGGTTTATAATGGATGAAGAAATAATCACAACATCTTTTTTAGTAGCAATTTCAGCAACAATTTTTTTTAATCCTTTTTTTCCAACTACAGTATTACTTATAAAATCAATATCAATTGATTCTCTGTGGTTAAACCGCAAGGCTAAACTAGTGCCACCTGCTAAAACAAATTTAGAAAGAGAAGATAACTTTTGTAAATCAACAATAAGTTGATACAATTCATTTGAAATGGATTTCACAAACTCCTTATAATTTAAAACGGTAAAACGGAGCTATAGAATAACGCTCTGCTACTAAAAGACAAACCTCATTACTGATTCGTTCTTTTGTAGTTTGTAATACCTGGATTATTTGAGCAGCGGAGTAGAATTGCTCTATTTTTTGTATATCTGTTAAAAAACTGTCTTTACTAGTGTTCAATAAACTTCTTGGGATAATAATATCTTGATCTTTATTTATATCAAGTTTATTAAAATCCATATCCCAAAATAAATATTTTGGAAGAATTGAAGATATTGAAACTGCGGTTTTCACATTACAAAATTAAGTCATTTTAACTTAAAACAAGAAAAAACAATCCTTTTTTTCTCCATTTATTAAAAGAGATTGCTTCGGTCGTGAAAAACGACCTCGCAATGACACGCTTCGGAAGGCGTTCCCGCGTTCTCGGCATCCCGATAGCTATCGGGACGCACAGACAAAGCACAATATATATTTTAAACAAAAAAAAGCGAAGAACATTCTTCGCCTTTAATATTGTATTTCAATAAAATTTAATCTTCCATCCTACCCGCAGATGCTTCATACTTCAGCATGACAAGCCTAACGCGCAGCTCTCATCCAACCAACTTTGAACTTTGAACTTTCAAACGTTCCAACTTTGAACGTTGAACTAATAAACTTTGAACTAAATTTTACTCCGCATAAATCTTATTCACCAAATCCGCATTAGCCGCCATAATCACTTTACGTTTTAAGGAAAGTTTCGGTGTCATTTCACCTTTATCAATGCTCCACTCACGTGACAAGAATTGAGGATTCTTAATTTTTTCGTATTGTGCCAATTCCTTGTTTACCTTCTCTATTTCTTCAATAATACGTGCTTTGATGGTTTCGTTTTTAATCAAGTCTTCGTTGCTTGTAAACGGAATGCCTTTGCGCTGACAATATTCTTTTAAGAATGCAAATGCAGGAACAATTAATGCCGAAGCAAATTTTTGGTTTTCACCAATTACCATTGCTTGCTCCACAAATGGTGACTCCTTCAATTTATTTTCAATCATTACCGGTGCAATGTATTTACCACCACTGGTTTTGAATATTTCTTTTTTACGATCGGTAATTTTCAAGAAACGGTTTTCTTCAAACATACCAATATCACCTGTATGGAACCAACCATCTGCATCAATTACTTCGGCAGTAGCATCCGGACGGTTATAATAACCAAGCATTACGTTTGGTCCTTTTACCAATATCTCACCATCTTCAGCAATCTTAACGGTTACACCATCAATCACTGGTCCTACGGTTCCAAACTTAATTCCGTTTGGTAAAAAGTTGTTTACTGCAATTACAGGTGATGTTTCGGTTAAACCATAACCTTCTAACACTGTAATTTGAGCAGCATTAAACACACGTGCTAAACGTGGTTGCAAAGCAGCTCCTCCACTTACGGCAGCCATAAGGTTTCCACCCAATGCTTCGCGCCATTTCGAGAAAATTAATTTGTTTGCTAATTTTAATTGAGTTTCGTACCACCAACCATTCGCACCATTCAATTCGTATTTTAATCCTAAGTCCAATGCCCAGAAAAACAATTTCTTTTTAATGCCTGTTAAGTCGGCACCTTTCGCTACAATTTTATCGTATACCTTTTCCAACAAACGCGGTACAGTTGAGAATACTTCGGGCTTCACTTCTTTTAAGTTATCACCAATGGTTTCTAAACTCTCGGCATAATAAATTGAAATACCTAAGTACATGTAAAGCGTTGTAAGCATACGCTCATACACGTGGTTCAATGGTAAAAAGCTCAATGCTTTCCAATGACTTTTAAACGGACATAAATTTTGTGATGAAAGCGAATTGCTAATTAAGTTATTATGCGAAAGCATTACCCCTTTGGGATTTCCAGTTGTACCCGAAGTGTACAATATCGTTAGTAAATCGTTCGGCTTAATCGAACTTTTTATGTTCTCTACTTCCTCTTTCTTCGGATTTGCTTTTCCTAATTCCAATACTTCGCTCCAGTGTTTTGCACCAGCAACTTTATCGAATGTATATATTTCTTTTACGCTAGGTGCATTTGCTGCAACAGCTTTTACTTTGTTGTATAAATCGGTACTCGATACAAAAATGTATTTCACTTTTGCATCATTTAAAATAAAGTTTAAGTCACCCTCGCTGATGGTTGGATAAATAGGAACGCTCACGGCTCCACTCATTTGAATACCATAATCGGTAAAGTTCCATTCAGGACGGTTGTTTGCAATGATGGCGATTTTCTCTTCACGATCAATACCTAGGTTTAACAAACCATAACTTAAGTTGTTGGCATTATCGGCAAACTGTTGTGTAGAGTATGTTACCCATTTACCATTTTCTTTAGCAGCAAATGCATTTGATTTATTGTATTTTTCAAGCAATTGCGGAATGATATCGAATACACGTGTTACTGACATAAG
>JBIIOB010000415.1:0-2780 GCA_044337125.1 Bacteroidia bacterium | reverse complement strand
AATTGCACCAATGCATCACCAATACTAGCATCACCATGAGGATGGTACTTCATGGTATGACCAATAATGTTTGCCACTTTATTGTAACGTCCATCATCCAAATCATCCATTGAATGCAAAATTCTTCGCTGAACAGGTTTCAAACCATCTTCAACGTAAGGTACAGCACGTTCCAAAATTACATAGGAAGCATAATCCAAAAACCAATTTTGGTACATCCCCGAAACATGTGTAATGTTGTGAAGCTCTTCTCCTCCACTTGTCAAATCTTCATTAATATTTTCTTCGTTGCTCATATCTGCTCAAAATTCTAAAATGCAATTTCTAATTTTCTTAATTAAAATTTATTCCTCTACTAAATCTTTCTCTACCACTAAATTCTCAATAATAAAATCTTGACGTTCTTGTGTGTTTTTACCCATATAGTAACTCAACATATCCAAAATGGTTCTGTCTTTACCAATAATAACAGGGTCCTTACGAATGTCTTTACCAATAAACAACTTAAACTCATCAGGTGAAATTTCACCCAAACCTTTAAATCGAGTAATCTCTGGCTTAACTCCTAATTTTGCAATAGCGTCTTTACGTTCCTGATCGCTGTAGCAATAAATGGTTTCCTTTTTATTACGAACACGGAACAATGGTGTTTGTAAAATATAAACGTGACCATTTTTAACTAAATCAGGAAAAAATTGTAAAAAGAATGTCATCAATAACAAACGAATGTGCATACCATCCACATCGGCATCGGTTGCAATTACAATGTTGTTGTAACGTAAATTTTCTATTCCATCTTCAATATTCAATGCAGCTTGCAACAAATTGAATTCTTCGTTTTCATAAACAATTTTCTTCGTTAAGCCGAATGCATTCAAAGGTTTCCCTTTTAAACTGAATACAGCTTGCACATTCACATCACGTGTTTTTGTGATAGAACCACTTGCGGAATCACCCTCACAAATAAATAATGTAGTATCCAACTTACGTTCATCGTTCGAAGTAAAGTGTACTCTACAATCTCTTAATTTTTTATTGTGTAAACTTGCTTTCTTAGCTCGATCACGAGCTAATTTCTGAATCCCTTGCAAATCTTTACGTTCACGTTCACTTTGCTGAATTTTCTGCAAAATAGCTTGTGCCGTTTCTGGATTTTTATGTAAGAAATTATCTAATTCCGTTTTTAAGAAATCACCGATAAAGGCTTTTACCGATGGACCTTTCGGACCAACTTCCTGGGAACCTAATTTTGTTTTTGTTTGAGATTCAAAAACGGGTTCTTGAACTTTTATACTAACTGCTGCAATGATAGATGTACGAACATCTACTGCTTCAAAATCTTTTTTATAAAAATCACGAATTGTTTTTACAACTGCTTCACGAAAAGCTCCTTGATGTGTACCACCTTGTGTGGTATGCTGGCCATTCACAAATGAATAATATTCTTCACCGTATTGCTGGTTGCTATGTGTCATCGCCACTTCAATATCATATCCTCTTAAATGAATGGTAGGATATAAAATTGGGCCGCTAATATTTTGTGTCAACAAATCCAACAATCCATTTTCAGAATGGAATTTTTGTCCGTTGTAAACAATGGTTAAACCCGTATTTAAATAAGCATAGTTCCAAAGCATCTTCTCAACATACTCGTTGATAAAATGATAGTTACCAAATATTTTTTCATCAGGAATAAAGGAAACCAATGTCCCTTGACGAGCATCCGAATCAACGATTTTTGATTCTTTCACTAAATTTCCTGTAGTGAACTCTGCTGATTTTGTTTTTCCTTCACGAAAAGCTTGTACTGTAAAAAAGCTTGATAATGCATTTACTGCTTTTGTACCAACACCATTTAAACCAACCGATTTCTTAAATGCTTCCGAATCGTATTTTGCTCCTGTATTAATTTTAGAAACAACATCCACCACTTTTCCCAATGGAATACCACGACCATAATCACGCACACGAACCGTTTTGTCTTTTATACTTACTTCAACAGTTTTTCCATTTCCCATTACAAACTCATCGATACAGTTATCGAGTGTTTCTTTTAATAGGATATAAATACCATCATCGGGCGAAGAACCATCACCCAACTTACCAATGTACATCCCTGGACGAAGACGAATATGTTCATTCCACTCCAGCGTCCGGATACTATCCTCTGTATATTTTACTTCTTTTGCCATATTTTTTTTAGAATCTAGATATTAGATTTTAGAAATATCCCAATCCATAACTTTATTAATTATATTAACTATGATATCAATACCCAAATTGCAATTGATAATGTTATCAAAAAAACAAGTCCAATAGACCCATTCCAACCTGACTTTAGTACTTTACTAAAGCTTTTTTCTTTCGTGAAGGGCAAACGAAGCAAAACACCAATCCGTTTAATCCCCTCCCAAACAATATCCGGTATGGTTTCAAATAAAATTTCAAATACCGTTTCTAAGATATCACCTATCATTTGTTTTGAGATTCTATCTTATGTCTAAAATCTCAATACTCAAATCTATTAAACATTAAATCTAAAATGCATTAGATCACCATCATTCACTACATATTCTTTTCCTTCAACACCCATCTTCCCTGCTTCTTTACAAGCTGCTTCTGATCCTAAAGCAATAAAGTCGTTGTATTTAATAACTTCGGCACGAATAAATCCTTTTTCGAAATCGGTATGAATTACACCAGCAGCTTGTGGTGCAGTCATTCCTTTTACAATCGTCCAAGCTCTAACTTCTTTAACACCAGCTGTAAAATAAGTTTGT
>JBIIOB010000100.1:0-7074 GCA_044337125.1 Bacteroidia bacterium | reverse complement strand
TAATGGAAGTGGTTTTAATTTGACCTTCAATTCAGTGATAAGCGAACCTGTATTAATTTCTATTCATGATGTTAATGGTAAATTAGTAGTTTCAAAGTCGATTACATACAATGGAAAAAATGCTAATTATTTTATGAATTTGGATGGAATATTGCAATCTGGAATGTATTTCCTTTCGGCCTCCTCCAATGGAGAGATATCCCATAAAAGCCTGATTGTGCATTAAAAATCATTACATATGTAAGATTTTCATGAAAAAATTGTATTTTTGGTTTGGATAAACTGAATTTATAATAGCATGAAAATCAATAAGTTTTTATTGGTAACGATTTTTTCTTTCGTTGTTACCTACACTTTTGCAGCAACAAAAACTTGGATTGGAACTTTAAACAGTAATTTCAATGTTGGCGGAAATTGGTCTCCAGTAGGCGCTCCAGGCGCTGCTGATATTGCCTTGTTTGATGGAACATCTGCTGTAAACTGTAATGTTATTACAAATATTAGTGTACAGGGGATCTCCATAACTTCAGCTTATCTTGGTACTTTGACTCAATCTGCTGGTAATACTATTACCATTGGTGCTAATGGATATTCACAAGCAGGTGGTACCTTCGTTGGTGGAAATTCCGCTTTTACTATTAATTCTACTGGACTTTTTGTTTTATCTGGCGGTTCTTTTACAAGTACATCTGGCAATTTTACAATTTCAGGAACGAGAAGTGCTTCACAAATATTATTCACTCACAGTGCTGGAACATTTACTCCTAATAACGGAACATTAGCCATTAGCCCAAACCAAGGTTCTGGAGCTAATGCTATTTATACATTTGATATTATCCCAACTACCTCATTTTATAATGTTGTAATAAATGGTACCACTAGTTGGGGAACATCAACAATTGCAACTGCCGCAGGTGATGTGATTATAGCTAGTAATGATTTAACACATACCGATGGAATTATTTCTGGGGCATTAGAAGTCAAAAATAATTTGATTGTTAATGCCGGTGCAGATGCTGGTATAGGTACCATTACATTTAGTGGAACGAGTGCACAAACTTATTCTATAGCAGGTGGTTCTCCTCGTACATGTAAAATAATCGTGAATAAATCAGCTGGTGCAGTTACACCCGCAATTGGTACGACTGATTTTTACATGCAAGGATTTACCCAAACATTGGGTGATTTTACAGCCCCAACAGGGAACCTGAATATTGGTGGGACCTTGCAAACAACACAAACGATTTTCACACACACTGCTGGTACATTTACGCCCAATAATGGGACAGTAGTAATTAACCCAAACCAAAGTTCTGGTGCCAATGCCATTTATACCCTCGACATAATTCCTACAACTACTTTTTATAATGTTAGTATAAATGGCACAACCAGTTGGGGGACATCAACCATTGCAACGGCAGCGGGTGATTTGGTTATTGCTAATAATGATTTAACACATACAGATGGTATTATCTCTGGAGCATTTGAAGTAAAAAATAACCTAATCATCAATGCTACTTCGGATGGAGGATTAGGAACAATCACTTTTAGCGGAACGGGTGCACAAACCTATTCTGTTGCAGGTGGTGCACCACGCACTTGTAAAATAATCGTGAATAAATCAGCTGGTGCTGTTACACCTGCTGTTGGTACCACCGATTTTTATATTCAAGGATTTACACAAACTTTGGGAGATTTTACAGCACCAACTGGAAATATGAATGTGGGGGGAACTTTGCAAACAACTCAAACGATTTTTACTCACACTGCTGGTGCATTTAGCCCAAATAATGGAACCGTAGTAATTAACCCGAACCAAAGTTCTGGTGCAAATGCTATTTATACGATCGACATAATTCCTGCCACTACTTTTTATAATATTACAATAAATGGAACAACTAGTTGGGGAACATCAACCATTGCAACAGCTGGAGCCGATGTAGTTATTGCAAGCAATGATTTAACACATACAGATGGAATTATCTCAGGAGCTTTTGAAGTAAAAAATAATTTGATAATCAATGCTGGTTCAGATGGAGGTTTAGGAACCATTACATTTAGTGGAACGGGTGCACAAACATACGCAGTAGCTGCAGGTTCTCCTCGTACTTGTAAAATAGTAGTAAACAAAACTGCAGGAGCAGTAACACCTGCTGTTGGTACTACCGAATTTTATATGCAAGGATTTACTCAAACCTTAGGTGATTTTACCGCACCAACTGGTAATATGAATGTTGGTGGGACATTGCAATCAAGTCAAACATTATTTGCTCACACTGCAGGTACATTCACACCAAACCTTGGGACTGTAGTTATCAATCCAAACCAAAGTTCAGGTGCGAATGCTATTTATACAATTGATATTATCCCTACTACTCCTTTTTACAATGTTGTAATAAACGGAACCACAAGTTGGGGAACAGCAACCATTGCAACTGCTGCAGGTGATGTGGTGATTGCAAGCAATGATTTAACACATACCGATGGAATTATCTCTGGAACTTTTGAAGTAAAAAACAACTTAATAATCAATGCTGGATCTGATGGAGGCCTAGGTACAATTACTTTTAGTGGCACTGGTGCACAAACATATTCTGTTGCAGCGGGTTCCCCTCGCACGTGTAAAATTGCAGTAAATAAAACTTCAGGAGCCGTGACTCCTGCAGTTGGAACAACAGATTTTTATATGCAAGGATTTACCCAAACCTTGGGTGATTTTACAGCACCAACTGGTAATATGAATGTTGGTGGAACATTAGCAACAACCCAAACAATTTATGCACATATCGCTGGTACATTTAATCATAATAACGGAACGGTTGTTTTAAATCCAAATCAGAGTAGTGGTGCAAATGCAATCTATACCATTGATGTTATTCCAGCCACCTTATTCTACAATTTTATAATAAATGGAACTACAAGTTGGGGGACCTCAACTTTAGCAACAGGAGCTGGTGATTTAGTTCAAGCCGATAATAACTTTAGGCATACAGATGGGATTATTTCCGGCTTATTTGCATTAAGAAATAATTTATTTATTGATGCTACATCTGATGGTGGTTTAGGAACTATTACATTCAATGGAACAGGAGCGCAAACGTATACAGTTGCAGCGGGTTCACCACGTACGTGTAAAATTGCTGTAAATAAAACAGCAGGTGCTGTTACACCAGAAGTTGGTACTACTGAATTTTTTATGCAAGGTTTTATTCAAACGCTGGGTGATTTTACTGCTCCAACTGGAGTTATGAATGTTGGAGGTACATTAGCCACCACCCAAACAATTTATTCGCATGTTGCAGGTACCTTTACACATAACAGTGGAACAGTCGTTTTAAACCCAAATCAAGGAAGTGGTGCAAATGCAGTTTATACAATTGATGTTATTCCTGCAACCTTGTTTTACAATATGGTCATTAATGGAACTACTAGTTGGGGTACTTCTACTATTGCAACTGGAGCTGATGATTTGGTACAAGCAGATAATAATTTTACACATACCGATGGAATTATTTCCGGCTTATTTGCATTAAGAAATAATTTATTTATTGATGCTACATCCGATGGTGGTTTGGGTACAATAACATTCAACGGAACAGGAGCTCAAACGTATTCAGTTGCTGCAGGTGCCCCACGTACATGTAAAATTGCAGTAAATAAAACAGCAGGCGCTGTAACTCCAGCAGTTGGTACCACTGATTTTTACATGCAAGGATTTACTCAAACATTAGGTGATTTTACTGCTCCTACAGGAAATATGAATGTTGGTGGTACTTTAGCTACTACCCAAACAATTTACAATCATGTGGCAGGTGTTTTCACTCATAATAATGGAACTCTTGCTATTAACCCTAATCAAGGTTCAGGCGCAAATGCAGTGTATACTATTAATATTATTAATGCAACTTCATTTTATAATGTTATTGTAAATGGTACTGCAAGTTGGGGTTCCTCAACTGTTACTACTGCTGCTGGTGATACAATTGATGTTACCAACGATTTAATTTATACCGATGGGTTTTCTACTGCAACACTTGAAGTGACTGGAAATGTTACTGTTCAATCAGGGCATGATGGTGGAAATGGATTATTGATATTTAAAAATGGCAATGCACAAAACTTTGATTTAACAAGTGCTACAGCCAATTTTGATGGTGATATCAAAGTTAGAAAAACAGCAAGTAATATTTCTTTATTGTCGGACTTACAAATGGATGGGACGAATCAAGATTTAGTTTTAGTAAAAGGAGATATGGTTGTTCCTGCTTTAAACATGGTAATTATTGGAGACAATGTAACCGCTACAGGAGGTTCCGATTCTAGTTTTGTAAATGGAAGAATGAGAAAAATTGGAAATGATGCATTTACATTTCCAATAGGTAAAAACGATACAGCATATGCTCCAATTACCATTACAGCCCCTGGAAATACTGCACACCATTTTACGGCAGAATATTTTCAAGTTGATCCAAATCCTAGTTATGACGTAACATTAAAAGTTGCTTCATTAGATCACTTGAGCAGATGTGAATATTGGATTTTAGATAGAACAAATGGCGCATCCAATGTTTTTGTTACACTGAGTTGGAATGATAGAAGTTGTGGAGTAACCACTCTTGCTGATTTAAGAGTTGCTCGTTGGGATGGTACTCAATGGCAAAATCATGGTAATAGTTTAACAACAGGAACAACAGCAGCGGGTACAGTTAGATCATCGGCTGCAGTGACTTCATTTAGTCCATTTACGCTTTCTTCTGTTTCACTTAATAATCCATTACCAATCGAGTTGCTAACATTTACAGCAGTTCAAAATGAAAAAAAGGTGGATTTAAAATGGTCTACTGCAACAGAAAAAAACAATGATTATTTTACTATTGAAAAATCAAAAGATGGTGTAAGCTTTGATTTTGTTGCTGAGGTGGATGGTGAAGGAAATAGCTCTAGTGTCTTGAATTATATTACAACAGATGAGCATCCGTTTAGTGGGGTTTCTTATTACCGATTAAAACAAACTGATTTTAATGGTGATTTTACCTATTCTGAAATGGTAGCAGTTGAATTCAATTCTAGTACTGATTTTTCATTTGATGTTTTCCCTAATCCAGGAAATGGTGATGTAGTGAACGTTAATTTGGTTGGATATAAAAATGATTTAGTAACGGTTAGTTTGTTTGATATAACTGGTAAAAATTGTTTTTCTAGTCAATTTGTATTGAAAAACGATGGCCAAAATTCAATCACAATTTCACCTTCAGTTGAACTTGCAGAAGGAATTTACTTTTTGAAAATTGCAGATGCTGATAAACAATTATCTAAAAAAATAATTGTAAGCAGAGATTAAGTTTCAAAATAATGAAGATGATTAATATTAATTCAATTAATTAAAAGACAAAAATAAATGCGTATTCGTTTTAGCTATATTTTTTATGGATCGATAGTAGTTGGTTCTGTTGCTATTCTTACTATTTGCTTGGTAAAAATATATTTGTTCTAGACCACAACAGAACTAATTTAAATCCATGTATTAGCTTGGCATTCCTTTTATGCCAAGTCCATTTGCATTCGATTCAAGTTTCTGTAAAGTCCATTTTCAAGTTGCATCAACTCTTCATGCTTCCCAGTTTCTTTTACTACTCCTTTTTCAATTACAATAATTTTATCTGCTTTTCGAATAGTTGACAAACGATGTGCAATAACAATCGAAGTACGACCTACCATAAGTTTGTCTAATGCTTCTTGAACCAATCGTTCCGATTCTGAATCCAAAGAACTTGTTGCTTCATCTAAAATAAGGATACTAGGGTCTTTTAAAACAGCTCTAGCAATTGCAATACGTTGACGTTGGCCACCCGACAATTGAATTCCTCGGTCGCCAACAATAGTTTCAAATTTTTGAGGGAAACTTTCAATAAATTCAAGTGCATTTGCTTTTCGCGCAGCCTCCACAATCTCGGCCATACTTGCACTTGGTTTGCCATAGGCAATGTTTTCCATAATACTTCCGCCAAACAATAATACATCTTGGGGAACAATGGCCATGTTTTCTCGCAATGCAGTTAAATCATAGTCATTTACATTTTTACCTTCAACAGTAATTGAACCAGTCTGTGGATCATAGAAACGTAATACCAATGATGCTATTGTTGACTTTCCAGATCCACTTGGACCAACCAAGGCAACCGTTTCTCCTTTGTTTGCTTTGAATGAAATGTTATGTAAAACTTGGAAATCTGGGCGAGTATCGTAGAAGAAAGAAATGTTTTCAAAAGAAATGTTCCCGTTTAAACGATCACCTTTCAAATTCGATTCTTGTCGACTTAAATCCAAGCTTTCTGGATGACCATCAATGATATCCATTACTCGTTCTGTAGCTCCAATCGTGCGCTGAATAGCTGCTAATTGATCTGCAATTCCTCCAATGGAGGCAGCCACAAATACAGTATACATTAAAAATGAAATCATGTCTGTTGCGGAGATAGTGCCATTTAAAGTGAGCTGAATTCCATACCAAACAATAAAGATGATAGCACCAAAAAGACAAAAAATTATGAAGGAGAAAAAGGACCCTCTAGCAATTCCACCACGAATAGCCAATTTCATGATTTCGGTTACTTTGTTCCCATATCTGTTAATTTCATACGATTCGTTGGTAAACGATTTCACATTTGCTATTCCTTGTAAACTTTCACCTACAATGACATTCGATTCTGCCACTTTATCTTGTACTTCCTTTGATAATTTTCGGATGTATTTGGCAAAAAACATGGTGATAATTGCAATCACGGGGATAACAGCAAGCATTACAACTGCCATTTTCCAGCTCATGAAACAAATAATGATAATCCCTCCGATGATAATGATTAATTGACGGAAAAACTCGGCAATATTGGTGGTGAAGGTGTCAGAAATTTGATTGATATCGGTAGCTATTCTAGAACTTAATTCGGCAGCTTGACGTTGCGAAAAGAAAGTCATGGGCATTTGGATTAAACGACCATATGCAGCTTGCCTTAAAGATGCAAGCATATTCTCGGTGACACTAGTAAAGGTAACTACCCTGAAAAAGGAGAAAAT
>JBIIOB010000053.1:0-9347 GCA_044337125.1 Bacteroidia bacterium | reverse complement strand
ACTGTTGCTGGAATTAAAATTTCCTTCAACGACATGGTGATTAAAGCTGTTGCGATGAGTTTACGCAAACATCCAAAAATCAATTCATCGTGGTTAGGTGATAGAATTCGTTACAACAATCATATTCATATTGGAGTTGCAGTTGCTGTAGAAGAAGGCTTATTGGTTCCTGTTGTTCGTTTTGCAGATGGTAAAACATTAACACAAATTGGAACAGAAGTACGTAACTATGCAGTGAAAGCAAAAGATAAAAAACTACAACCAAGTGATTGGGAAGGTAATACTTTTACTATTTCTAATTTAGGAATGTTTGGCATTGACGAATTCACAGCAATTATTAATCCTCCTGATGCTTGTATTTTAGCGGTTGGTGGAATTAAACAAACTCCTGTAGTTAAAAACGGACAAATCGTACCAGGCAATATTATGAAAGTTACCTTGTCGTGCGACCACCGAGTGGTTGATGGTGCTTTGGGTTCAGCTTTCTTACAAACCTTAAAACACAATTTAGAAAACCCTGTTTTGATGTTAGGTGCAAGTTCAATCTAAAATTGTAATACAATAAAACAAAAATCCCCTTCCATTTATTTGGAAGGGGATTTTTTTATGAAATAAATTATTTAAGTTTTGATGTCACTTCTTCGAATTTCTTCTCAGATTTTAATGAAGTGAAAGCGGGATCGTTTTGCAAACGTGCTTTATCTACAAAACCGTTTTCAATAGCTTTATTAAGAGCTGCTATTGCTTCTGCCGAATTATTTTGCTTTGCTTTAAGAACAGCATTCAGATAATGCGCTTCAGAATTTGTGGGATCTACAATCAAATAAATTTGAGAAAATTTTTCAGCAACTGGTATGTTATTTTGTGATAATGCACCACCTGTTTGCATATATGCTACTAAGCTAAAATAAGCCAACATACGGTTTGCTTTTTGACGTTCAGCAATATCCTTCCCTGCTGCCTTTTGGGTCAGTGTTATCGTTTCTTTTTGCCACCAAGAAATATCTTTTGTTTGAAAAAACTGCGTGTATTGTTGTTTTGCACGATCTTCGTCTTGCATTAATTGTTCTTCTTGTTGCAAACCTTTATCAACTGCAGGATCTTTCTTTAATAATTTATAGGCATCATAAAAAGGTTTTAAATCTACCATTGCATCATAAAAATTAATGGTTTGACGACACAATTGATATGCTTGATAAGACGATTTTGCAGCCATCAATGAATCCAACATCTTAATTCGTGGTTGGTAATAGGTATTTATCAAGGCATCATTTTTACTTTTTAAATCCTTGCGCATATTTTGAAATTCAAAATACAAAAAACCTTCATTCATCACCTCAACAGGAGGCCATTCGTGTTTTCCATCAAAAGTTACCAATCCATGTTTTAAATTATGCCCAGCTAAATCAATTAAATCGTACTTGCGCATTTCTGAATAATTAAAATCATTCAATCCAACAATCCCCAAATACACATAATTGTTACGAGGATTTTCAGAATTAATTGCAGGATAAGCTGCTCCACAGCAAATTACTCCGGCTATACCTGCATGAATAATGGTTGCTCCATTTGCAACACGTGCACCACCTGAAAATCCCATCAAATAAACACGTTGCGAATCAATTGAAAAACGTTGCAACACATCGGTATACACATTGTTGGCGATATAACTTGATTCGGTCCAAGGAATTCCATTTTTTGAAACATTTGAACCCACTAAAATATAACCATACTTTTCTGCTAAGTCTTTGTATTTAGAAACAGGCAACTTGCCATCTGCATGAGGATCGAAGGTGATGATTACTGGATATTTTTTTGAAACATCATAATTACTTGGCAGATATAAAGCATATGTTTCAGCTGGTTTTGCTTTAATAGCAATTTGATCAAGCACCTCTGCCTTTTTAAAATCTTCTTTCACTACAACCGAATCTTTTGTTGAATCTGTTGCTTTCTCATTCCCAGAGGAACAAGCAGCAAATAATCCTACAACAATCGCAATACAACTGAACTTAAAAACCTTTTTCATTTTCACAATTTTATATTTTTATAAACCTGTATAATTACTTGGGGATATTTTTTTCAACTCTGCTTTTATTTCATGACTAACTTTTAAACCATCAATAAAAACAGCTATACTATCTTTAGTAACATGTGTATTGGTACGTGTTAATTCTTTAAGTGCTTCATAAGGTTTTGGATAACCTTCTCTGCGCAATACGGTTTGTATTGCTTCAGCCACCACTGCCCAATTATTTTCCAAATCTCTATCAAATGATTCTTTGTTCAAGATCAATTTATCCAATCCTTTTAATAACGATTTGTAGGCAATTAAACTATGCGCTAAAGGAACACCAACATTACGCAATACTGTTGAATCGGTTAAATCGCGTTGCAAACGAGAGATTGGTAATTTCGCAGCTAAATGCTCAAACAATGCATTCGCAATTCCTAAATTCCCTTCTGAATTTTCGAAATCAATCGGATTTACTTTATGAGGCATTGCCGAAGAACCAATTTCACCTGCTTTAATTTTTTGTTTAAAATAATCCATCGATACGTAGGTCCAAACATCACGATCCAAATCGATAATGATATTGTTGATGCGTTTCAAAGCATCGCAATAAGCTGCAAAATTATCGTAGTGTTCAATTTGTGTGGTTGGATAACTACGGTGTAAACCCAAGGAATTATTTACAAAATTATTTGCAAATCTTAACCAATCTATTTCAGGATAGGCAACATGGTGAGCATTCATGTTTCCGGTAGCACCACCAAACTTAGCTCCATAAGGAACTGCTTTTAATTGTGCTATTTGGGATTGCAAACGAGCAACAAACACATAAATCTCTTTCCCTAAACGTGTTGGAGATGCTGGCTGTCCGTGGGTACGAGCAAGCATCGAAACATCTTTCCACTCTTCGCTCAAAGCAGTTAGTTTTGCCACTACTTCTTCTAAAACAGGCAACAAACATTCGTTCATTGCATCCTTCACAGAATATGGAATTGCGGTATTGTTGATATCTTGAGATGTTAAACCAAAATGGATAAACTCCTTTTGATCAGCAATTTTTAAGGCATCTAATTTTTCTTTAATAAAATACTCTACTGCTTTTACATCGTGATTCGTTACTTTTTCGATGTCTTTTATTTGTTGAGCATCTGCTTCCGATAAATTCTGATAGATAGCACGTAAACTTGGATATAAAGCCTTGTCAAAGCCTTTCAATTGAGGTAGTGGCAATTCGCATAAAGCGATAAAATATTCAATCTCCACCAATACACGGTATTTGATTAATGCTGCTTCTGAAAAATAATCAGCAAGTTTTTCGGTAGTAGTACGATAACGCCCATCAACTGGTGATATGGCTGTTAATTTTGTTAATTCACTCATTTGTGCTTTTATTAAAAATGAAGCACGAAGATAAGAAAAAATAGTGGGACGAAAACACCTTAAAACTCAATCCTGTATCCAAAGTAGTAGAATAATCCCAATTGATATTCCTTTTGGATGGATTGTGTATTTGCATTATATGATTCTCTCAAAATATTCTTGGTTCCAAAAATATTTTCAATTACAAAAAACAGACTTTGTGCAGTCTTTTTACGATTGGTTTTGTAGGACAATTTAACATCAAAGCGAGAATAATCTTTTTGCTTTTTAGAGAATGCTTCTGAGTCAACATAAACTGCTTTCCCTGCTAATTTCGACAATTCAATATCAATAGGTGTATACCTGTTTCCTCCTGCCTGCGTGTATTTCAAATCCAATGCTATGGCTTTGTTTTTATTTTTTCCGATTTGTAATTCATAACCCGCCAATGCGTTTCCAACATAACCACCATTGTAACTTGTATTCCGAACAACACCATTTTTATCTTTGTATTTTGAATCGTAAACCGAAACCGTTGTCAAGAAATAAAAATGATTGCTAAAGAATTTTTCAATCGTAAATTCAACACCATAATTTTCACCTTCGCCTGAATTCACAAGTGTATCAACCAATGGAATGCCTTCCAATGCATTGCCCACATTAATCATACTAAACGATGAATTCCAGTTCTTTTGAATGGGAACATTGTTCAAATATTGATAATATGCCTCTAATTTAAATCTGAAATTTTTAGCAAAATTATAATCGTAGCTAAGGATGGCATGTTGGCTGCGACTCAAATCTAAATCACGGTTGCTTTTGTAATAGCTATTGCTACTAGGAATATACGTTCCATAAAAATAATAAATAGTAGGTTGCATTTGACTATGAATACCATAAGCAATGTTCAGATTTTGTTTTTTTGTCAACTGAAAGCGAGCTCCCAATCGAGGTTCCAATGCCCAAGTATTGTTCAACAGGAAATTTTGATAATGGACACCACTGTTAATTGTGATTTTATCTGTTGGTCGGAATTGCCAATGCGCAAAGCCTTGTAATAACCCGGCAGTTGATTTTTTTACATCCAATTCATAGATGTATTGATTGTATTGATTGGAATAAGCAAAAGAATTTGCATCAAAATAAATCAACTGATACGTAGCACCTGCTTTTATCAAATGCTTTGCATTCATTTTTGCTGTTACTGTATAATTTGCGATGTAATTGGCTTCCGTTGATTTATTTTTTCGATCCAAAAATTTTGAATTGTCAACAGGAGAAATCGTATCCACATATGCATCCAATAAAGTTCCAGATACAGAAAGATTTAATTTCCCAGATACTTTTGGATTAAAAAAATACATGTGCGAAAAACCTGTAGCTCCCATGCTTGTTTTAAAAACAAGATCTTCTCCCTTGGAGATATAACTCCAATCTTCAGGTTTTAGTTCGCTATGTAATAACGATAACTTACTAGTTCCACCAATTCCCCATACTTGAAAAATACCAGCTTTTTGTGTAGGGATATTTACTTTATAAGATACATCTTGGTATTCGGGACTAGCTGAAACGCCAAATCTAATTCCAAGTTTATTAAACAACTCCAAGGTGGAATAACGATAGTTCACCAAATAGGAGCTTCCTTGTTTTTTTGAAATAGGGCCTTCGGCACCAAGTTCTACTCCATTGATTCCAATCTGCCCAGTAAATTCTCGTTTTTCATTGTTCCCATTTCTTAATTTTAAATCAAATACAGCTGCCGTTTTATTACCGTATTCTGCAGGGAAGGCACCTGTTAAAAAATCGGAGTTTCCGAGCACGTTATTGTTTAACATGCTAATTGGTCCGCCCGTTGCCCCCTGTGCTGAAAAGTGATTAGGATTAGGAATATCAACACCTTCCAAGCGCCACAAAACACCCAATGGAGAATTCCCTCTTACTATAATATCATTACGTGCATCGTTACCACTCGAAACACCTGCATAATTGGCCACCATTTTACTGGGATCACCTCTACTGCCAGCATAACGACCAGTTTCTTCGGCTTGGAAATTCCTAGAACTTAGAGTAACTAAATCATTGTTCGCCTTTGTTTTATCCGTTTCAGATACAATTTCAATAACGTTGGCAGTGTATACTTTTTCTCGCAATTCAATGGTTAATACCACCTCCTTAGCTGAAGTAAGAATGATATTCGATAAAAATGCATCCTCATAACCAAGCGATGTAACTTTAATGGCTTGCCTTCCCACTTTTACTTTATCCAAACGAAATTTACCATCTACATCCGTAACAGAACCATTTAGTGTATCGCTATTAAGCAATACTACGTTTGCTCCAAATAAAGGTGATTTTGAATCAGCATCAATCACTTTTCCACGAATCGTTTGTGTATACGTTTGTGAAAATGCAAGAGCTGCATATAATAAGGAAAGGAATAGTAAAATACTTCTTTTCATTCTGCCACAAAAGTAGAAAAATGAATGGTTCGTATAACAGTAAATAATTTTAACTTTGTATCGTGGAAAAACGAATGAGTTTATGGCAACAATTTGTACTTGGAGTAAAGTCCTATATACAAGCCTTATCGTTTATATTTAACAACGGCTTATGGATTTATTTTATCTATCCATTAATCATAGGAATTATCTTATTCTTTGGTAGTTTTTCGGCAGCAGGCTACATTTCGGATAAATTAGAAGCCTTCATCCTAGGTTACCTTGAGCCTGAAAATGCAGAAGGTTGGTTAGGATTTTTATCAGGAGCCTTGCATATCTTTTTAACCATCGGTTTGAAAATTATTTTCTTTTTCATCTATTCTACTTTTAGCAAATACATTACTCTTATTATCATGTCGCCCATAATGGCATTATTGTCGGAACGCACCGAAGAATTGATTACTGGCAAAAAATTCCCATTTGAACTTTCACAATTCATAAAAGATATTTTGAGAGGAATTGTGATTGCTTTGAGAAACATGATTATTGAATTTGGATTTATTTTTTTATGCATGCTCGTTGTTTGGATTCCACTACTAGGCTGGGTAACACCTGTTTTTCTAATGTTAATCTCCTATTACTTCTATGGTTTTTCCATGATGGATTATAGTAGCGAACGACATAAGCTAAATGTAAGCGAGAGCGTTCGCTATATCCGTAAATACAAAGGTGTAGCTATTGGAAATGGTTTTATCTTTTCATTGTTGTTTGCATTTCCAATTATTGGCATTATGCTTTCAACTGTCTTAGCACCTGTTGCTGCAACAATTGCTGTTGTAGAATTAAAAAAGTAATTTATGTCAAAACTTAAAATATCGGTTGTTTCCTATTTAAACTCCAAGCCATTCATTTATGGCTTAGAACATTCCGATTTGATGAATGAAATTGATTTACAATTAGATATTCCATCTACTTGTGCTCAGAAATTAATAGATGGTTCAATTGACCTTGGTTTAGTACCCGTTGCAATCATACCCAAATTAAAAGAGGCGCATATTATTAGCGACTATTGCATCGGAGCAGTTGGAAAAGTGGCATCAGTATGTTTGTACAGTGAGGTTCCACTCAATGAAATCAAAACAATTTTATTGGACTATCAATCCAGAACCTCTGTCACCTTGGTAAAAGTATTGGCAAAGGAACAGTGGAAAATTTCGCCCGAATGGCAAAATGCCTCCGAACATTTTGAAAATAGTGTTTCAGGTACCACTGCGGCAGTAATTATTGGCGACCGAACCTTTGGGTTGGAAAACAAATACCCATATCGCTACGATTTGGCAGAAGAATGGCAAAAATTAACTGGATTACCATTTGTATTTGCAGCTTGGGTTTCAAATAAAAAACTACCAGACGACTTTTTTCAAAAATTCAATTTAGCCTTAAAATTAGGACTCGAGAACATTAATTCCATTAGCAAAAGCATTCAAGAACAAAATCAATACCCCACAAATGTAAATTATTACCTCACACAGAACATTGATTATCGTCTGGATAAGCCTAAAAGAGAAGGTTTAGCAAGGTTTCTTAGCTACTTAAAATCTCTTTAAATAAAGTTTTCATATTTTAACTATATTCAATATATTTGTTTTTAGTAGTTACCGAAATTTTAAAACCAAAATTATGGCTAAGAGAATACTGTATTTGTTGATGATGTGCATGATTTCATACAGCACAGCTTTTGCTCAAAAGAAAAACGTTATTGAGAAAAGTGAAGACGAACTAAAAATGTTTAATGCTCAGCAAAGCTTTTATGCTGGTGATTACCAAAAAGCATTAAGCATTTATAAAGATGTTTTGGCTAGTAAACCAAATGATGCAAACATCATTGGTCGCATTGCTGAATGTCATTTTGAAATGAAACAATATGCTGAAGCACAAGAAAATGCCGAAAAAGCAAAAAGTATTGATGAAAAAGCATATGAAAATACGGCATTAATACTTGGCAGAGTTTACCATATGAATGGCAAATTAGATGAAGCTGCAGCAGAATTTAGTTTCTTTAAAGCCTTGGTGGGTGATGGTAAAAAAGCAGAAGAAAGTGAAATTGACCGCTACGTAAAACAAGTTGCCACAGCTAAAGAACAAATTGCGAAACCAGCAAATGTTATCGTTGAGAACATGGGTGATAATATCAACTCTGAATATGATGATAAAGCACCAATGGTAAGTGCAGATGGAAAAACATTGATTTTAACATCGCGCAGACCAGGAAAAACAACTTCATTAGACAAAGAAGGTGATAATGGATATTTTGAGGATATTTATATTTCACGTTGGGATACGATCAAAAAAGGATGGAGCACAGCTGAATTAATTCCAGGATCAATTAATACGGAAGGACATGATGCGTGTACAAGTTTGTCTCCAGATGGAAAACAAATTTATTTGTACAAAAACGATATCGAAGCAGAATCCCGTGGTGGCGATATTTACGTTTCCAAAATTAGTTCATCTGGAAAATGGGGAGCACCACGCTCTATGGGCAAGCCAGTAAATACTACCTACTGGGAAGGTGGAGGTTGTATCTCTCCAGATGGAAAATCATTTTATTTTATCAGTGAACGTAAAGGAGGATTTGGTCATGGAGATATTTATGTTCTAAAAAAGAAAACCAAAAGTGAATGGGAAAAAGCACCAATCAATATTGGAGCAGACATCAATACTACTGAAGATGAAGGTGGTTTATTCCTTGCACCTGATGGAAAAACCTTGTTCTTTACTTCAAAAGGTCATAACTCAATGGGTGGATATGATGTTTTTAAAACAGTAAACGAAAATGGTAAATGGTCTACTCCTGTTAATTTAGGCTATCCAATCAATACTGTGAATAATGACTATTGTTTTTCTTTAACAGTTGATGCTAAAACAGGATTTTTCACCAGTGATCGTAAAGGTGGATTTGGGGAACGTGATGTTTACAAAGTTGATTTAACAAACTATCCTGTACTTGAAAAAGACATGAAAGCGAAAGCTTTAAATGACGGACCTGTGATGGCAATCCTAAAAGGTGATGTGTTTGATGCAACTGCTGGCAGTGGAATGGAAGCTGAAGTTGTAATATTTGATGAGGCTGGTGTTAAAATTGCAAGTACAACTGCAAGTGAAGGAAGTGGCGAATATTTCATTACACTTCAGGCAAATAAAACCTATCAAATAAAAATTGATGTAAAAGGATATAAGCCTATTGACGAGAAAGTAGAAATTAAAGCTGCGAAAGAAGGTGCTACAACTATAGTAAAACACTACTTACTATACAAAAAATAGAGATTAATATTTCTTTAAAAAGCCTCTTTCAAAATTGTTGAAAGAGGCTTTTTTTATAAGCGATAATCAATCAAATTTAATTTTCGTAATGCTTTATTTTGAAGTTTTTCGAATGGGAACCGGTATCCAATAAAAAAACGACCTTTCCCCATGGCATAATCAATGGTTGCAGCTGATTCACTATTAAAATAATAGAAATCAAACATACCCAT
>JBIIOB010000414.1:0-2786 GCA_044337125.1 Bacteroidia bacterium | reverse complement strand
CCCTCAGCTATGTTAAGAGGCACACTAAAAGAAGCACGCCCAAGTTGATCATTTACATATCTATCAAATTTATTGGCAAGAAGAATGTTTTTGCATTCTACATGAAACACCTTAGCCTTTTTATATACTTCTAGTTTTTGAAAATCAAACATTGCAAATGCGATTAGAGCGAGAGTGAGTGTGAGAACAAAGAAAAAAACAGAGATCAAAACCTCGCTCTCGCTCTGTTTCTCACTCTGTTTTTAGTACCCGGGGCGGGACTTGAACCCGCACTATCGCAATGATAACAGGATTTTAAGTCCTGCGTGTCTACCAATTCCACCACCTGGGCATCCTTTTCACTATACTCTAAAAATAAGCCCTGTTACGGTTTTATTTTTGAGCGAAAGACGAGGCTCGAACTCGCGACCCCGACCTTGGCAAGGTCGTGCTCTACCAACTGAGCTACTTTCGCTTAATGGGATTGCAAAAGTAACTATTTTTTTAATTCTGCAAAACTTTTTTCAAAAAATCGTTAGAATTTTATTTCACCCCATTTTTAGCTGCTTTTAAACATTTCCGTATATTTATAGAGCAAATACAAACGATTATGACCAAGATGAATAAAGTAATGGCAGGCTATCACATGTTAATGATACTGTCGCAAGTAGACGGAGATTTTGATAAAGCTGAAGGAAAAGTGATTATTCAGTACCTGAAAGATGCATTTCCATACCGCTTTAATCTTGATCATGAAATGGAAATTTTGAGCGCTTTGCCTCAATCCGACTACTTTTTGCACTTTAACAATGCCATGAACGACTTTTACGAAGATTCTCTTCCGCAAGAGCGTACCGACTTTTTAAACTTTGCCGTTAAAATGGTAAAAGCCGATAAAAAGATTACTACCGATGAAAATAAATACCTTAAAGAATTATTCTTCGCTTGGGAATCGGAATTTGAAGGGGTTTAGTTGGTTGTTAGTTAAATAAAGGGGAGATTTTTCATTCTAAAATCTAATGGCTTAGATCTAACATCTGTTACCCGCCAATCATCTTCTTAATCTCATTCAATTTCATTAATGCTTCCACTGGTGTTAGCATATTGATATCCGTTTTTTGCAACTCATCTTTAATATTTTCCAACACTGGATCATTCAACTGAAAAAAGCTCAGTTGCATATTGTCGTTTACAGGCGCAATAGCTGGTTGAAAATCGGTAATAGGTTTCGCTTTCTTTCCTTTTTTCTCTCCTCCTTCTCGCTGACTCTCCAATTCTGCTAATATCTGATTGGCTCTGTCCAATACCTTTTTAGGCATACCGGCCATTTTTGCTACATGAATACCAAAACTATGCTCACTTCCACCTGGCACCAGTTTACGCATGAACAATATTTTATTGTTGATCTCCTTTACGGATACATTGTAATTTTTAATGCGCTTCATCGATTGCGTCATCTCATTCAATTCGTGGTAATGCGTTGCAAACAATGTTTTTGCTTTTGCTGTTGGATGCTCATGAATAAATTCTGCAATAGCCCATGCAATTGAAATACCATCGTAAGTACTTGTTCCTCGGCCAATCTCATCCAACAATATCAAACTTCTGTCCGACAAGTTATTTAAGATACTTGCTGTTTCATTCATCTCCACCATAAAGGTCGATTCACCCGATGAAATATTATCGGACGCTCCAACACGTGTAAATATTTTATCTACCAATCCAATGTTTGCATGTTTGGCAGGAACAAAACTTCCCATTTGCGCCATCAATACAATCAATGCCGTTTGGCGCAACAATGCCGATTTACCACTCATGTTAGGACCGGTAATCATAATAACTTGTTGTGTTTCATTATCGAGGTATACATCATTTGCAATGTACTCCTCGCCTATTGGTAATTGTTTTTCGATTACCGGATGGCGACCATCTTTGATGTCTAAAATTTTATTTTCTAGAATATGCGGACGCACATAATTGTTTTTTTGTGCAATGCTTGCGAATGATAACAAACAATCCAAACGACCAATTAAAGAGGCGTTCAACTGTATTACGGCAATGTAATCGGTTAAAGCCAAAATCAATTCACTAAACAATTTTGTTTCGAGTGCCATAATTTTTTCTTCGGCACCCAATATTTTTTCTTCGTATTGTTTTAACTCTTCGGTAATGTAACGCTCTGCATTGGTCAATGTTTGCTTACGCATCCACTCGGTTGGCACTTTATCTTTGTGGGTGTTTGTTACTTCTAAATAATACCCAAACACATTGTTGAATGCTACTTTTAAAGAAGGTATTCCTGTACGTTCACTTTCGCGTTGTTGTATTTGCAACAGATAATCTTTACCCGAAAAAGAGATGGCTCTCAAATCGTCCAACTCGGCATTTACACCATCGGCAATTACATTTCCTTTAGCAATCAAATACGGAGGATCTTGTGTAATTTCCTTTTCGATACGATCAATTACGGAGCGACAAGGATTTAATTGCTCAGCTATTTTTTGTAGCGATTTATTTTTTGATTGATCACAAATTAATTTTATCGGTTCAATGGCACTCAGTGCACGTTTCAACTGCACTACTTCTTTTGGTGAAATACGTGTAGTAGCCACTTTTGAAATGATACGTTCCAAATCACCAATCATTTCTAAATTTTGAGAAATAGATTCAATGAGTTCAGGATGTTTTAAAAAATAATCCACTACCTCTAATCGCTCATCGATAGGAGATTTGTCTTTTAATGGCAATGCTAACCAACGTTTCAACATACGTGATCCCATTGGAGAAATCGTATGATCAATGATATC
>JBIIOB010000413.1:0-2787 GCA_044337125.1 Bacteroidia bacterium | reverse complement strand
CCGCAAACCATTACCTCTGCTCCCATTTTTTGCAAACAAAATATATTCGATAAAGCTACTCGTGAATGAAGAATATCACCCACAATCGCAATTTTTTTACCTTTTAAATTTCCTAGTTTTTCTCTGATAGAGAATGCATCTAACAATGCTTGAGTAGGGTGTTCGTGTGCACCATCACCTGCATTTACAATTTTTGCATCAATGTGTTTTGATAAGAAGACTGCAGCTCCTGGATTTGGATGTCGCATAACCACCATATCCACTTTCATTGCTAATATATTGTTTACTGTATCTATTAAGGTTTCTCCTTTTTTAACAGAAGAAGAGGATGCGGCAAAATTTACAACATCAGCACTTAAACGTTTTTCAGCTAGTTCGAATGAAAGTTTTGTTCGGGTTGAATTTTCAAAAAATAAATTGGCAATGGTAATATCTCTTAAGGAAGGAACTTTTTTTATTGGACGATTAATAACATCTTTAAAGTTTTCAGCAGTATTTAAAATTAAATGAATATCATCTGCTGTCAGATCTTTAATTCCTAGTAAATGCTTCGTGCTTAAGTTCGTCATTCGTTAATTTTCATTAGTCAATAAAGTAACTTTATCCTTTCCATCACTCTCATTCCACTCTACCACTACTCGTTCCGATGCTATTGAATCAATTGTTTTTCCAATGTATTTTGCTTGTATTGGCAAATGTCTACTCAATCGTCTATCAATTAATACTAATAATTCGACATCGTTAGGACGACCAAATGCGAGCATTGCATCTAAACCTGCACGAATTGTTCTACCAGTAAAAAGAACATCATCCACCATGATCACATTTTTATCTTCGATAATAAAATCGATTTCAGTTCTATTTGGAACTAATTCTTTTTTACGAAAATCATCACGATAAAAAGTAATATCCAAGCTTCCGCATTTGATATCCTTTTTCTTTAAAATTTCTTGAAGTTTCTTTTGAATGCGTTTGGCAAGAAAGATGCCTCTAGGTTGAAGTCCGATAATAACCGTATTTGAAAAATCATTATGAACTTCAATTAATTGATAGCAAAGCCGAGTTACGGTAATTTCGAAATGCTTACTGTCTAAAATGATTCTTGGCTTCATCATATCTAGGGACCAAAGATAAGGGAATTTTTGATTAAAATTCAATCCTCATAATAATTTATTACTTGCAGTAAGCAAAGGTAAAAACGAGCCTTACAACTCCTTTTCCCTTATTAATGCTTGAATTTCATTCAAACGCTTTGTAAAAACAGCTACTTTTTCTAAAAACTCTGGAGCTTTTGTATCAGGATATGTTTCTATTTCGCGAACAATGGTTTTTAATTCATTAACTTCTAAGGCATCTATTGATGGTTTGATTTTATGTGCATAGCTTTTTATCAATACTTTGTTGTTTTCTAATAAAGCTTTTTCCATGTTCGATGTTGTTTCAGAAGCAACTTCACAAAAAAGTTCAACCATTTTTTTTACAAAATCATCATTACCAAATGTTTGTTCTTTTAGCTTTTGCAAGTTGTAAATGTTTTCCATGGAAAAAGTAGCGTTTAAAATGTTAGTAGTTAGAGTTTTTTGTTTTTTATTGGTCTTAATAAGTCTTAAAATTTTACTTGCAAGTTCCTTTTTATTAAAAGGTTTTGAAATATAATCATCCATTCCAGCCTCAATGCACTTTTCACGATCCCCTAGGATAGCATTTGCTGTAAGCGCAATAATGGGCGTTGAATCTTTCATCTTCTTCCGAATTATTTTTGTAGCACTTAATCCATCCAAAAATGGCATTTGAAGATCCATCAAAATTAAATCAAAATCATTATCGAGAAGGAGTTCAATTGCTTCATCTCCATTATTGGCTACAGTAACCTTTATTTCCAACTGTTCAAGAATGATGGTTGCTAAATATTGGTTTAATTTATTATCCTCCACCAATAATACACTGCAACCTTGTAATCCCGAATTATCAATTATTTCATCTGCAACTGTATCCAACTCCTCCAATTCAGCTTTTTTCAATTCAATCTCGAACGAAAAACTACTTCCTACATCCTTCTGACTGTTTACAATTAATTCACCACCCAAAAGACCCACCAGTTGCTTGGAAATAGATAAACCCAAACCTGTTCCACCATATTTTCTATTAATTGTAGAGTTCTCTTGGATAAAACTTTCAAAAATAACGTCCTGTTTACTCTCTTCAATTCCAATACCTGTATCGGATACAATAAATTTAATTCTTTGCGAACTTTCATTTTCTTGAACCAATTCACATCTTAAAAAAACCTCGCCTTCATTGGTAAACTTTATGGAATTGCTAATTAAGTTGGTTAAAATTTGTGCTAAACGAACAGCATCACTACAAAATGCTTTATTAATTTTAGGATCAATGAAACTTGAAAAGGATAAGTTCTTTTCAAGTGCCTTTACTTCAAATTGAAGCATTATGTTATGAACAATTGAATCCAATGAAAAAGTTGAGTTTTCAAGCACCAATTTACCTTGGTCTATTTTAGAAAAATCAAGAATATCATTAATAATTACCAATAGATTTTCGGAAGAACTTTTTATAGCTTCTAAGTACTCTTTATGCTTGTAGGATAATTTTGCCTCATCTAACAATTTAGCCATTCCCACAATCGCATTCATCGGAGTTCGAATCTCATGGCTCATATTCGCTAGGAATAATTCTTTTGAACGAGCAGATGATTCAGCTTTTTGTCGTGCTTCGGTAAGTTCTTCAAATTGTTTTTTACTATCAGTAATATCCAAATGTATTCCAATT
>JBIIOB010000052.1:0-9360 GCA_044337125.1 Bacteroidia bacterium | reverse complement strand
AAAACTACTATCTATAATGGATTCCGAACTAACTTGTTCGACTTCGGCAATGCTGCCAGCCAAGGCTGTCCTGGAATTTTTTCGATTGGTGATATTGATGGAAATGGATACCCTGATATTGCAGTGCCTGGTGATGGGAATGATACATTATACCTTTTCCGACAAAAACCAGGTAACGTTTTTGTAAAAGAAATTGTTGACAATGGAAAAATGTTTGGAATGACAATGATCACAGATCTTGATGGAGATGGTAAAAAAGAAATTGTTGCTGCCAAACACAATTTTCCTGAAGCATGGCAGATCTTGTTTCCACCTGCAGGCTTTCTGAAAATTTACAAACCAACACTTAACTGTACCACCAGCGCAACATCTATTTCACCTGCAGCACCCGGATTTTGTCCTGACGACTCCGTACTTTTAACTGCTAGTAATGGATTGTATTATGTTTGGAATCCATTGAATCTGACTCAATCAACCTCAGCAAATACTGCAAGTAATTACAGTGTTATTGTAACCAATAATACCGGTTGTCCGAACACAGCATCTGTTACTGTAAATGCCTATAGCCCAGTAGTACCAGTTATTACACAAAACAACAACGACCTTCAGTCAAGCACCTCAATTTCTTATCAATGGTATTTGAATGGAGTAGCCATTAGTGGCGCTACGAATGCGATTTACACTCCTACTCAAACTGGAAATTATACTGTAGAAACTACTGATAATAATGGCTGCACTGCCATATCAAATACATTTAACTATGTAATAACTGGAGTTGAACAACAACAAAATGAAATACCATTTGCAGTATACCCAAATCCTGCTTCTGAATTGCTAATAATTGAACTTTTCCATTATTCTGAAACAAGTACAATTGAATTAGTAAACATGTTGGGGCAAAGTATATTTCAAAAACAAATCAACAAATCTGAAACAAAAACATCAATTGATGTTTCTGCTTTCGAGCAAGGAATTTATTTCGTGAGAGTATCAAACGATAATGGAATGAAAGTTCAAAAGCTGACCATTCATTAAACGATTTTTGTTGGGGATGAATTGCCCGTTTGTTCGAATGAACAACGGGCTTTTCTATTTCTCAATTCTCCAGTCGATTGGAGCAATGCTTTCGGTTTCTAAAATACGATTAGTTTTAGAAAAATGCTTGCAGCCAAAAAATGCTCCACGAGCCAATGGCGATGGATGTGCTGCTTTTAAAATAAAATGTTTTTTATCGTTAATCAATACTTCTTTTGTGTGTGCAAAATTACCCCACAACAAAAACACTACGCCTTTTTTATTATCCGAAATGGTTTTAATAACAGCATCCGTAAATGTTTCCCAACCTTTTTTTTGATGTGAGCCAGGAGTGTTTGCACGAACAGTTAATACCGCATTTAACAACAACACACCTTGATCGGCCCAAGGTTCCAAATTTCCCGAATAAGGAATAGGAATACCTAAATCGGTATTTAGCTCTTTGAAAATATTTTTTAAAGATGGCGGACTTTTTATTCCTTCTGCAACAGAAAAGCACAATCCATTTGCTTGCCCTGGTCCGTGGTAGGGATCCTGCCCAATAATTACCACTTTTACCTTTGAAAATGGTGTACGATTGAATGCAGAAAAAATTTGAGGTCCAGGAGGATACACTACAAATTGCTTTTTTTCCTGAACTAAAAAGTGTTTCAATTCAGTAAAATAAGGTGCTTTAAACTGCTCGGAAAGAAGAGTTTTCCAACTCTCATCAATCATTATATCACTCATTTTTTAGGCTTATGCCTTCAAAAATAGACCTAAAAATTAATTATTTTCAATATTGTGTAAAAAATAGTTCCTATTGGACTTGCAAAAATCAAGAATAATTGTAATTTTGTGAATCTAAAAAAGATTTTCTCTAAACCTTTTTATAAGAAAGACATGAAAAAAATTGCACTATTTACATTATCTGTTGTATTTGTAGGTTCATTATTAACCTCTTGCCGTAGCCACGAACGTTGCGCTGCATATGGCAAAATCAACAAAATCGAGACCGGAAAATCTTTTACAGATAAAACTGAAAAATCAATCTAATCTTACTATAAACTTATAACTGATGAAAAAAACAGCGTCCATTTTAGCAGCAATTTTAGTAGTGTCATTGTTTGTTTCATCATGCAAAACACATGGTGGTTGTGCAGCTTATTCAAAAGCAAACACGCCAGTTGCTCCTGCAAAATCAATTTAATAGGCTTATTATGAATTGGCTGAAACTAGAAAACGAAAACCAATTAAACGAAATACAAAACAACTCCTTTAATTCAACAATTAAAGGAGTTGTTCTATTTAAACATAGTACTCGTTGTTCAATTAGTTCTATGGCTCTTTCCCGTTTCGAAAGAGGCTGGACACTTGATCAAGAAACAGCACCTGCTTATTACCTCGACTTATTGAATTACCGCCCTATCTCCCATCTTATTGCCGATAAATTTGCAGTTGAACACGAGTCACCTCAAGTATTGGTTATAAAAGATGGTAAATGCATTTACCATGCTTCTCACTCCGATATCAATGTTGCTGATATCGAAAAAGCAATTAATAATTAAAAATAATCGTTTGTTTTAACTCTGCACTCAAGCTTTTTGCCACTGGGCAAGTATGAGCCGCATGTTCTAGCAACTCCTTTTCCTTGTCCGTAAAATTGTTCTTGGGCATCGTAAATTCAACCACTATTTCCCCTACCCGTCTAGGGTTTGCTTCCATATTTTTTGTGATTTCAATGCTGGTGCCCTCTAAGTTAATTCCATGTCGGTCGGCCACAATCCCCATAATAGTTAGCATACAACAGCCCAATGAAGTAGCCAATAAATCAGTTGGTGAAAAGGCTTCACCCTTTCCATTATTATCTGTAGGAGCATCGGTAATGATGATATTACCTGATTGTAGATGAATTGCTTGGGTTCTTAAATTGCCCGAATAAGTTATTTTTGATGTTGCCATTTGACAAAACAATTTAGTGATTTTTGCGTTTTTATAATTACATTTGTAATTGTAACAAAGGTAATATAATGTATAAACACATTCTTGCTTTTCTTCTTATTTTAATAACCTCTTTGGGGGCTACTGCTCAATTAAAGGACGACCAAACACGTCTCGATAATGGAGAGGATGTAAACGTTCTGTATAAAAACGAATCCACCATTGGTGCATATATTCATACAGCTGGAGGCATCGGAATCGCTTACCGTAGAGGACAACATGTAAGTGCTACCAGAAAAAGAATGCTGGAAGTTGAAATTCAAAATTTCAAACATCCTAAAGAGGTAAAAAGTGTAAATCCTGTTTATGATAACGCCAAAGGATTTGTGTATGGCAAGTTAAATTCCTTCTTAATTCTTCGACCAGGGGTAGGTTTCCAAAATGCACTTTATCAAAAAGGAGATAAAAAAAGTGTTGAAATACGATTCTCTTATTTTGTGGGATTGGATTTAACATTTGCTAAACCTACTTACCTTGAAGTTATTTATAGAAAAAGCTTTTTAGAAACTCCAACCATCGCCACAGAACGGTATGTTCCAGGAAGCTATAACGATACTATTTCAAATATTTACGGAAAAGCATCTTTTTTTAGAGGCATAGACAAAACAACCATTCATCCTGGATTGTATGGTAAAATTGCATTCAGCTTTGAGTATGCCGATAGATACAATAAAATCAAAGCTATTGAAACTGGCGCAGTAGTAGATGCTTATCCATGGCAATTACCAATGATGGCTCATACCAAAAACCAACAAGTATATGTTCAACTTTACCTGAAAATTATTTGGGGTAAAAAGTGGTTCTAAGAATAACGATTAACGGAAAGAAACGTGATGAACGAAATAACAACTACCAAAGAAGAAAAACAATTTGCAAGAAAACCTGATTGGTTAAGAGTAAAATTACCTACAGGAAAAGAGTATGCTCAGGTTCGTCAAATTGTATCTACTCATAAATTACATACCATCTGCGAAAGCGGAAACTGTCCAAACATGGGCGAATGCTGGGGAGCTGGAACAGCCACCTTTATGATTCTTGGAAACATTTGTACACGCTCATGTGGATTTTGTGCAGTAGCAACTGGAAAACCATTACCAGCAGATTTAAAAGAACCAGAACGAGTTGCCGAATCGGTACGTTTGATGAATATCAAACATTGCGTAATTACTTCTGTTGATAGAGATGATTTAAAAGATGGCGGATCTACTATTTGGGTAGAAACTATCAATGCCATTCGTAAAGCAAGCCCGCAAACAAAATTTGAAACATTGATTCCCGATTTTCAAGGAAAATGGGAAAACCTACAACGCATCATTGATGTAAATCCAGATATTGTTTCGCATAATTTAGAAACGGTTAGAAGACTGACCAAACAAGTACGTATTCAAGCAAAATACGATAGAAGTTTAGAAGTAATTAAACGATTGCACGATGCAGGTGTTAAAACCAAATCGGGTATTATGCTTGGCTTGGGTGAAACGGAAGAAGAAATCTACGAAACAATGGATGATTTAAGAGCTTCGGGATGTGATGTACTTACTATGGGACAATACCTACAACCAACTCCAAAACATTTGCCAGTGGCAGCATTTATCCGTCCGGAAGCATTTGCAAAATACAAAGAAGCAGGATTAGCAAAAGGATTTCGTTTTGTTGAAAGTGGACCTTTGGTTCGCTCTTCGTACCATGCGGAGAAGCATATTTTCTAAAGTGAAATCGAATACTCCAATCCAATGATGTATTGGTTTTGTGGAGATGAAACATTGAATTCATTCTGAATCAAATAATACGCACCAAGCGTGTTTCGTTTATTTAACTCATAATTAAGTCCTCCTGCATAGCGGATACGGTGCCATGTTCCATCGGATTCCACCTGACGTGGTGCACTCAATTGATATCTTAATTCAACAGAAATATAAGGTGTCACCCTTGATCCCAAATCATATTTCGCTTCAAACTTGCTACGGGAAAACCATTCAGGCACCATTCCATTTGCACTTGTTTTAATATCGCGATACTCGGTTTGTAATCGTTGACGGTAGGACAACCCAATTTTATCCAACTTGGTTTTTAATACAATATCGAATGTGATTCGATGGCGAAAACTAAAGGTATTGTCCCAATTGTATTTTTCGATATTTCTATAAGACAAGGATAGCTTAACAAAATCCTTTGGCTTATAGGAGAAACCTAAATCGGTATAAAATAAATTTAAACGAGTGATGTTTTCACGCATGCGAAATTCTTCTGTTAAGAAAAACGAAACTTTCTTATTCAGCTTTTTTTCCACATTGAATGTTGTCCACAAACCTGCATCATTAATTACTTGCCCCGAAACTGAATTCAAGCAAACTAAAAACAATACAATGTATATAAACCGTGATTTCACAATTAAATTCATAAAAAACTATTCGTAATAATAAATTCTAATAACAGCAGTATCTTTCAAAAAATCAACTTTATTAATACTAATACGATTTATTTTAATTCCTGTTCTGCTTTCCAAATCGGCAATTAATTGCTCTTTAAACTCAGGTTTGATCATTTCAATGTTTTCGTATTGGATGGTTTTTGATGCCTCCTTTTTAAGCAATACATTGCTTTCCAATAAATACGTAAAAACAATAATAATTAAATTCAACAAAGAAAGTTCGTCCCAATTACCTTTACTTACTGCTGTTATCAAACCCATTGCAATTACCAAAAATAAATAGGTCATATCCTTCATAGAGATGCCTTCGGTGCGGTAACGCAACATCGAGAATACAGCAAACAAACCAAATGCTGCACCCATACTCATCTCTACTTTATTCAACAAAAAGGTGATTAAGAAAATAATCAAATTAAAAATAAAGAAGGTAAAAAAGAACTCTCTGTTTTTATAGATAGGATAATAAATGAATCGTATTAAAATGAACACCGAAACAAAATCAATCAATAGTCGTGAGAAAAATTTCAAAGATAATTTTTCAAATAAATTAAAGGCTGTACCAACAGTCTCTTCGTTAAGCGCTTGTAATAGTAGCATGTGTTACTTTTTTTATTGAGATTAATTTAGGTTTAAAATTATTGTGTTTTATTTTTTCAAATAAACTGATAACGCCAAAACAATATTTACTGATTGAACCTTCACGAATAAAATGCTTGCGCATTACTTTAATGAATGGTGATGGCGTTGCTTTGTCTTGTTTTACTTCGGCAATTACTAGATTGTCGATATTTTTTAATTGCGTATCATTCTTAAAATGCAAATTCAAATCGAGTGTAACACGTTCTGGGGACTTTTTATTTACAAATGTAATTCGTGAATAGTTCACCCAGAATTTAGCTTCTAATGAATTCGGAAGGATGGTCGTTTTCTCTTTCAACAGCAGTTCTGCTTTATCCTGAATTTTGCCATCTATCTGTTTTTGTTTTACTCTGTCTTTTATGGTTCTACCTTTATTGTTTTTGAATTTGATTTCAAAAAAATTTAGCTCCGATTCTACGTATCTTCTAAAACGAATTTTATAACGATTTAATTTACCTCGTCTGTGTTGATGAAACAAATCAAAATCAGGCGTGTCAAAATACAAGGATTCATACTGACTGATACGATTGCCATTTATTTCTAAAATCCGATACTGATCTTTAACATCAGCCAAAATAGAAGGTAGGCTTTCCAAACGAAACAAAAATTTTGTATCTGTTCTATCCATCAATTTCACACTGTCCATTTCGGCTAGAGTAATGGGTGTAAACGTATTTAATATTTCCTTTACTTGATCCAACTTAAAATTCGTAAGTGTATTTTTTAGTTTGAATTAACTCTCCAGCACCGTTATAGGTCTTCTTTTCAGTCTTCAAACCATTTTTATCGTATGTAAATAAAGATTTTTTTATTGTTTTACCTTTATCATCATAGGTCAATTCTTGGATTTTTTCGCCCAATGTATTGAATGTGAAAATAGTTTTCTCAACAATCTTTCCTTGTGCATCGTATACAATTTCGGTAGATGGATTTTTATCCTTGTATTCGGTAACTGTTTTCTTTTTTACGTTTCCTTTTTCATCAAAAGTAGTCTCTTCCACTACATCATTGCTTTTATTAAACTTACGAGTTGCTTTCTTTTTAAAGCTACCATCCTTGTTATATTCCTCTTCTTCAATTACATTTCCGTTGGAATCATACTTTTCATAAGATTCTTTTTTCAGTTTACCACTTGAATCCTCCTTTGATTCAACAACAGTAACAGTGGTTGATTTTATTTTAAATTTTTTAATTTCTTTCTTACTTTGGGCAAAGCCAAACAATGAAAGGAAAGAAAGTAATAATGCAATTGAGTATTTCATACGTTTAGTCTTTTATAGTAAACTTACCTGCATCCACTGTTTGTTTTTTATCGGTGATCTCAACAGTTTTAACAATTGCTTTTTTTCCAGAAGAACCAGGATCTTTTGAATATACATATACCGTATAGGTTCCTTTTCTTAAGTATTTAAATTCAAATGTTCCATCGTAGCTACAGGAGATTTTGTCGCCATACGAAACATCATCACCATAAATGATGTACACATCTTCATTCATTCCCACACGGTCGTTTGCAGATAAATGAATGGTAAATGTAGCATCCCATTCTTCCACCCAAATATTTCCTTTGATGGACGAATTTCCGCCTTCGCCAGCAGGCTTTTTACAAGATGAAACGAAAATAGCAGAACAAATCGTAAGAATTAAAAAAATCTTTTTCATAGAATGTAAATTTATTATCAATACAATATTAAGTTAATATTTGCTCAAATAAAAGGATTTAAGGCAAGCCGCAAAAAAATTCGTTTTCACAATTATGTATTGATAGCTAATTTACAATGCAAATTTTATTCCGTAGCTAAAACAATAGACGATATTTTAAATCAAATCCCTTGATGTATGAATCTTCAATTTTAAAGGTCAAATATAACACCTAAGCATGGCATCAAACAAGCAATTTGATAAATAGCTTAATTTACTTAAATAACTTACCTTTGAATACATATCAAGCTTTGAATAAATGAATAAAAAAGAACTTAAAATAGAATTTTTAGAATACGACTCCGAAAATGAGTTAAGTTCTAAAGAACAAGAATTATTGGTAAGAGCCCGAAACATAGCCGATTCGGCTTATGCACCTTACTCTCAATTTTATGTGGGAGCAGCACTTTTATTAAAAAATGGAGAAATTATAACCGGAAATAACCAAGAAAACGTAGCCTACCCTAGTGGTTTGTGTGCCGAACGAGTAGCCATTTATGCTGCGGGAGCTCATTTTCCTGAAGTTCCAATTGAAGCAATTGCGGTTACATGCAAATCGAAAACATTCGATGTAAACGAGCCTTTATCGCCTTGTGGTGCCTGCCGACAAGCAATTGCGGAGTATGAAATGCGTTACAAATCGAACATAAAAATAATCTTAGCGGGTGAAACAGGCAAAATACGAGTGGTAAAGAGCATTTCGGACTTACTACCGTTGATGTTTAAAGCCGAAGAATTGAAAAAAAACTAAGGTTTTGACCACTAAAACAATCGAAAAATTGCATATTTCATATCAATTTTATCGTTAAATTTGTTTTCTCTAAACTATAACTAGATATGGAAAAAGTTGCAGCTAAAAATAAGAAAGCATCTACCGAAGTAAAATCGGCTACAAAGTTCAGCAAAGAAACATACATGAAATGGTATGAATCGATGTTGTTGATGCGCAAATTCGAAGAAAAAACAGGACATCTTTATATTCAACAAAAAATCAGAGGTTTTTGCCATTTATACATTGGACAAGAGGCTTTGGTAGCAGGTTCTGAATCAGTATTAAGAAAAGATGACCGCGTAATTACTGCCTACCGTGACCATGCGCATCCAATTGGACGTGGAATGCATCCCAAATATGTGATGGCTGAGATGATGGCAAAAGTAACGGGCTGCTCGAAAGGTAAAGGTGGATCCATGCACATCTTTTCGAAAGAGTTTAACTTTTTTGGAGGACATGGAATTGTAGGAGGCCAAATTCCATTAGGAGCAGGAATTGCATTTGCAGATAAATACAATGGAAACGACAATGTAACACTTTGTTACATGGGCGATGGCGCTGTTCGTCAAGGAGCATTGCACGAAGCTTTTAACATGGCTATGTTGTGGAAATTACCCGTAATTTTTATCATCGAAAATAACAATTATGCCATGGGAACATCGGTTGAACGTACTTCAAACGTACACGACTTATGGAAACTTGGCTTAGCATACGATATGCCTGCAAAACCAGTTGATGGAATGACTTGCGAAGCAGTTCATGAAGCAATTGAAGAAGCTGTTGCTAGAGCTCGTAAAGGTGA
>JBIIOB010000051.1:0-9361 GCA_044337125.1 Bacteroidia bacterium | reverse complement strand
CGAGCATCGTACCATGGTGTTTTACGAATCACCACACCGATTAGTAAAAGCGTTGGAGCAGTTTATCGAGTTCTGGGGTGCAGATAGAAGAGCATCGGTGTCTCGTGAATTAACAAAAATGTTTGAAGAGAATAAGCGAGGAACCTTGCAAGAACTTGCCGATTATTTTAAATCAAAAACAATAAAAGGCGAAATCGTAATTGTTGTTGAAGGACACAAACAAGTTAAGAAAAATCAAGAAGAGGATAGTGAAGAGGATTAATTACATTTAGAACCATGTCAAAGAAGAAAAATCATAAAGTAGGTGCTCCTCCGGGTACCATCGTTTATTCAGGCGAACAACGTACTGAAAAAGTTCGTATTTCACTCATTGAATACAATGAAACTGAATTTATAGAAAAAGATTTTTATGATTTATCGGAATGTATGAATCATGTTGAAACAGGCATGGTTAAATGGATTAATGTGGATGGTATTCACAATGTGGAATTAATTGAAGCAATTGGAAAGCGTTTTAATATTCATCCTCTTACATTAGAGGATATTGTCAATCCTAATCAGCGAGCTAAATTCGAAGATTATGAAAATTATGTGGTATCCATCATGAAAATGATTACCCACAAAGATGATGAGATTCATTCAGAGCAGCTATCCGTTGTATTGATGGAAGGCATGGTGATTTCATTCCAGGAAGTAGAAGGTGGAGATGCATTTGATTATATACGAAATCGTTTGCGACAAGGTAAAGGCCGAATCCGTAAAATGGGAGCCGATTATTTATCGTATGCATTGATGGATGCTGTTGTCGATTTTTATTTTACAATTCTTGAAAAAATGGGTGATCGAATTGAATTGATGGAGGAGGAGTTGATGAACGAACCATCACAAGAAACACTACAAAAGTTACATCAGTTAAAACGCGAAATGATTTATATCCGCAAAGCAGTTTGGCCAATGCGAGAGTTGGTAAGTAATATGGAACGCAGCGAAACTGAATTAATAAAGCCTACTACTGATATTTATTTACGTGATGTTCACGATCATGCTATTCGAGTAATTGATACGGTTGAAACCTATCGTGATTTATTATCTGGAATGATGGACATCTATTTGTCGAGTGTAAGCAATAAGATGAATGAAGTGATGAAAGTATTAACAATCATTACTACCATTTTTGTTCCAGTAACATTCATTGCAGGCGTGTATGGAATGAACTTTGATTTTATGCCTGAATTGCACTCTCATTGGGGTTATCCACTTACATGGGGAATAATGATTACAGTGATAATTTCTTTACTCATCTATTTTAGAAATAAAAAATGGTTGTAATTTTGTATTTACAAATAAAATTATGTTTTACTTAAACTAATAAATGAGCTATGAAAAAAATTATTTTACTTGTAACGTTTTGCTTCTCTGCCGTTAGTTTTTATGCTGTAAATACGGTTGCTGATACAAATAAATTAGATGCCACTGGATCTAAAACTGGTTTTTGGAAAGAAAAAACACCTCAAACCGATTGGTATGGGAATTATGAAAAGGGCCTAAAAACGGGCACTTGGATGGGTTATTATTCAAACGGTATCATCAGCAATATCGAAGAGTACAAGAATGGGAAAAAGAACGGTGTTTCGGTATTGATTGATAAAAGTGGTTTTTATTATCAGTCGGATAACTATATCAATGATACTTTAAATGGCACAAGTACTACTTATAGTTCGGGTGGTCGACTAAAAAGTAAAATTGACTATAAAATGGGGAAGATTAATGGAGCTAAACGAATTTATTATACAGAGGGAACACTGCAAGAGGAAGGTTATTTTAAGAATGATGTTCGTGATGGAGTTACAAAATGGTATTATCAAGAAGGCTCGGTGAGTGTGTTGTATAACTACGTAAATGGTAATCTTGAAGGTGTTCAGAAAACATTTTATAAAAATGGAAATATAAATTCAGAGGTGAAATTTGTAAATAATTTAGAAGAAGGTGACTATAAAGAATACTACGAAAAAGGAAAATTAAAATTAATGGGCAAATACATCAAAGGAAAAAAAGAGGGCCCTTGGAAAGAATACGATGAGGAAGGCAAAGTAATTAAAACAGAAATTTACAAAAGCGGTGAATTAAAGAAATAAAAAAAGCCCCATCAATTTGATGGGGCTTTTTTTATTTCTAATGCTAATTATAATTTAGCTTTTATCTCTACCATCTCATATCCTTCGATGATATCACCAACTTGAATGTTGTTGAATCCATCAATGTTCAAGCCGCACTCAAATCCTTTGTTTACTTCTTTAACATCGTCTTTGAAACGTTTTAATGACCCCAATGAACCATCGTGAACAACAATGCCATCACGGATGATACGAACTTTGGTGTTTCGAGTAACTTTTCCATCCAATACATAACATCCAGCAATTGTTCCCACTTTCGTGATGTTAAACACTTCACGAATTTCAATGTTACAAACCACTTTCTCCTCAAACTCTGGAGCAAGCATACCTTCCATTGCGGCTTTGATTTCTTCAATAGCTTTGTAGATAATTGAATATAAACGAATATCAATTTGTTCTGTTTCTGCAATTTTACGTGCACTTTGTGAAGGACGAACCTGGAAACCAATAATGATTGCATTTGATGCAGATGCTAACAATACATCCGATTCACTAATCGCACCAACTGCTTTGTGTACAATTTTAACTTGTACTTTATCGGTAGAAAGCTTTTGCAATGAATCTGACAACGCTTCTACTGAACCATCCACGTCACCTTTAACAATTACGTTCAACTCCTTGAAATCGCCTATCGCTAAACGTCTTCCAATCTCATCAAGAGTAATGTGTTTTTGTGTACGAATACCTTGCTCACGTTGTAATTGTAAACGTTTTGCTGCAATTTCACGCGCTTCGCGCTCATCCGACATAACATGGAATTTATCACCAGCTTGTGGTGCTCCACTTAAGCCTAATAAAATTACAGGCATTGCTGGACCAGCTTCTTTCACTACTTGTCCACGCTCATTGTGTAATGCTTTTACTTTACCACTGAAACATCCTGCTAATACAATATCTCCAACATTTAATGTTCCTGCTTCCACTAGAATTGTACTTACATATCCTCTTCCTTTATCTAATTCGGATTCAATTACAGTACCACTTGCATTTTTGTTTGGATTTGCTTTCAAATCCAACATTTCAGCTTCTAATAATACTTTGTCTAATAAGCTGTCAATATTCTTACCCATTTTAGCGGATATTTCTTGACACTGATATTTACCACCCCATTCTTCAACAAGGATATTCATTTGTGCTAATGCTTCACGAATTTTATCCGGATTAGCACCAGGCTTATCCATTTTATTGATAGCAATTACGATAGGAACTCCAGCAGCTTGTGCATGGTTTATTGCCTCTATTGTTTGAGGCATTACGCTATCATCGGCAGCAACCACAATGATTGCAATATCCGTTACTTGAGCACCACGAGCACGCATAGCTGTAAAGGCCTCATGTCCCGGTGTATCAAGGAAAGTAATTGTTTTTCCGTTTTCTAATTTTACGTTGTAAGCTCCAATATGCTGTGTGATACCACCGGCCTCACCAGCAATTACATTTGCTTTACGGATATAATCCAATAAAGATGTTTTACCATGATCTACGTGACCCATTACAGTTACGATAGGTGAGCGTGATATTAAATCTTCTGGTTTATCTTCTTCTTCTTTAATTGCTTCTTGAACTTCAACACTTACAAATTCTAATTTGTATCCAAACTCTTCCGCAACAATAGCAATTGTTTCAGCATCTAAACGTTGATTGATGGAAACAAACATTCCCAAACTCATACATGTAGAGATGATTTCATTTACAGATATGTTCATCATTTGAGCCAACTGGTTAGCTGACACAAACTCTGTTACTTTGATAATCTTTTTTTCTGCTTCCTGTAAATCTGCTTCTTCCTGAATTCTTTCACTCGCAGCATCACGTTTTGTTCTTCTGTGTTTCGATGCTTTTGATTTTCCGCTACCGCTTAAGCGAGCAAGTGTTTCTTTAATCTGAGCTTGAATTTGATCAGGTGTTAACTCTACTTTTTGTGGACGCTGGAATTTGTTTCCAGGTTTTTGAACATTTCTTTCTGTTCTTGGACTGTCTCTTTGGTCAGTTCCCGGTGCACTTGGATTTACTGTATCGCCAATTGTTGTAGCACCAAATGCTTTTTTGATACGTTTACGTTTCTTCTTCTTATCGTCAAATGCATTTGCATTAGACGAAGCAACTGGTTTCTTTTTATCATCTCTTACAGGTAAATCAATTTTACCCATAATTTTCGGCCCTTCAAGTTTTTCAACTTTCGTTTCGTAAAAATCTTCTTTTGGAGCAGTTGATTCTGCTGTTTTTTCTTCGGCAACTATTTCAGGTGCAGTAATTTTTTCTTCAACCTTTTCTGGTACTTCTTCAACAACTACTTCTTTTGTTTTTGCTTTCCCTTTTGCTGTTGTTTTACTTTTTTTCTCTTCTTCTTTTTCTTCTTTTGATTTTTTGCTTGGTTTTGTTTTAGAATTCAAAGCATCTAAATCAATTTTTGAAACAACCTTTAGTTTTACATCGCTTTCTACTTTCGTTTCAATAAAATCAGCACTTGTTTCTTCTTCCTTTTTTGCGGTTTTTTTAGTCGTTTTTGCAGGCTTTTCTTCTGCTTTCGCTTCTGCTTTTTCTACAGGCGTTTCAACGGCTTGAATGTTTTTGATGATGATTTCTTCTTCTTCCTTTTTAGGGCTTTCTGTTTTACGAACATCTTCATCAAGAGAAATAGTTTCCTTTTTAGTGCGTGTAATTGTCGAAACTTTTTCAGCTTCTTCTCTTGCCGCCTTTTCGGACTGGTATTCTTTTAATAAAACCACATAAACATCCTCTGAAACTTTAGCCATAGGGCTGTTTTCAATAGCAATGTTTTTGCCTTTTAAAAAATCCAATATGGTGCCAACACTCACATTGAATTCCTTAGCAACTTTACTTAAACGTTGTACTTTGTTTTCTGACATATTATGGTATAAATCGTTTTGTTTATAGCAGCTACAAATTAATTTGTAGCTGCTATTTTGTTAAGCAGTAAAAATTTGATTATTCAAATTCTGCTTGTAATATATTACGAACCTCTTTAATTGTTTCTTCTTCTAAATCGGTACGTTTAACTAATTCATCAATTGATAATTCTAACACTGATTTTGCTGTATCACATCCAACTGCTTTTAATTCATCCAAAATCCAGCTTTCAATTTCATCTGCAAATTCTTCTAAATCCACATCTTCCACATCCACATCCGTATCGCGGTAAACATCAATTTCGTAACCCGTTAATTTCCCGGCTAATTTAATGTTGTGACCACCTTTACCGATTGCCAATGAAACTTGATCAGGTTTTAAGAATACTTCTGCGCGTTTTGTATCGTCATCTACTTTTACAGAAGTGATTTTTGCAGGACTTAACGCACGTGTAATAAATAATTGTGCATTGCTTGTAAAGTTAATTACATCGATATTCTCATTACGTAATTCACGAACAATTCCATGAATACGTGATCCTTTCATCCCAACACAAGCTCCAACTGGGTCAATTCTATCATCGTATGACTCAACAGCAACTTTTGCTCTTTCACCTGGTTCACGAACAATTTTCTTGATAGTAATTAAACCATCAAATACTTCTGGTACTTCTAGTTCGAATAAACGCTCTAAGAACAATGGAGAAGTACGGGAAAGAATAATAACTGGTGAGTTATTTTTCATCTCTACACGTTGAACAACTGCACGAATTGAATCTCCTTTTTTGTAAAAGTCAGAAGGAATTTGTTCTGTTTTTGGTAACAATAACTCATTTCCATCTTCATCCAAAATAAGTAATTCTTTTTTCCAGATTTGATATACTTCACCTGTAATAATTTCTCCTACACGCTCTTTGTATTTTTTGTAGATACCATCTTTTTCTAATTCTAAAATTTTAGAAACTAAGTTCTGACGAACAGCTAATACAGCACGTCTTCCAAAGTCATCTAATTTTACTGGTGTAGTAATTTCTTCGCCAATTTCTAAATCAGCATCAATTTTTAATGCTTGACTTAAACCAATATGTTTTGCTTCATCATAATCAAAGCTGTCTTCAGCAAATTCATCATCAACCACTTCTCTGTTGTGCCAAATTTCTATATCTCCACGATCTGGATTTACGATAATATCGAAATTGTCTTCTGAACCATATTTTTTAATCAACATACTACGAAATACGTCTTCGATGATGCTCATTAATGTTGGTCTGTCGATGTTTTTAATCTCTTTGAATTCAGAGAACGATTCAATTAAATTGATGCTTTCCATTGTTTTTAGTATTAGAATGATATTACAACTTTAGTTTCTTTGATTTGATTAAATGTTAAATTGATGTTATTTATTAATAATTGTTTTCCTTTTTTACCTTCTACTCTTTCGGTACTTTTAACTTCCAACACAATTCCTTCTTCTGTGGCCGAAATTAATTTACCTGATAGTTTCTTGTTTTCTTTTGTTACAACATTCACCTGTTTGCCAATATTTTTGACATATTGCATAAGCACTTTAAATGATTGGTCCAAGCCTGGCGAAGAGACATTTAACTCGTAGTCTTCTACTTCTCTGTCCAAATTGGACTCAACGTATTTACTCATTTCCACGCAATCACTGATAGGCAGGCCGTTCACGTTGTCCAATAAGATAAAAATCTTATTACCCGGTTTTACGGTAACGTCTACAATAAAATTAGTGCCTTCAGCTAATTTAGCTGATACGTGTTTTAATATGTTTTCTTTTGTAATCACTGGTATTTGTTAAATAAAAGAGGGGACTGCTGTCCCCTCTTTTTATCTTTTTTCGCTAATTCTGAGTGCAAATATACACCTATCTTTTTTATCTACCAAATTTATTTTAGGCAACTATTGTTGTAGTTTTATCGTCTAAAAGATATATTTCAAAGTATAAAAGCGTATTTTCGGCTTTTGTATTCGAATCAAAATTTACACATTATGAAAACGTTAATAGTTAATGCCAAAGAGGCTTTTATAGGTTTTGTTGGTAAAAAAGTAATGTTTTTGGTGGTTTCTTTCTTCTCAGTTCTAGACTCAATTGCTCAAGACGATGGACCTTCACTTACCAATATCAAAAGGAGCGCGGCTGCAATTAAAGAAGAGCAAGAGAAAATGGCTCAGGAGCAGCTTATTAAAGAAATCATCTATATTTCGATTGGTTTTGCGATTGTGGTTGGTATTGCTTGGTTTGCGACCATTTTGGCGCGTAAAAAAGCGAAAAAGGATGCAGAAGTTAAGCAAAAAATTATGGAAAAATTGCATGGTGATCGTGCTCATAATCACCACCATAAACCAAGAAGATAAATCCTATTTTTCGATTACTTTCGGTACTTTAAAATAGTCGGAATCCTTTTTAGGAGCGTTTTTTAAGGCTTCTTGTTGTGAAATATCATGACGTACATCGTCTTCGCGCAATACATTTACTTCCTTACTCATATAAATTAATGGTTCAACACTGGTAGTGTCAAGTTCATTTAGTTTCTCTATAAATGATAACATATTATTCATATCATTTATGATTTGTGCTTTCGATTCATTTTCGAATTCCAAACGTGCTAAATGTGCTATCTTATCAACTGTTTCCGTATCTATTTTCATCAACTAATTGTTTTTATTGTATTTTTTTAATTCACTAGAAATTACCTCGTGAACTTTCGCTTTCAAAGATAATAAATCATTTTCAGTCATACCAGTAGTTAGTATTGGTTCGTGAACAGCAATTCTACTTATTCCTGGTTTGCCAAATGTTTTAAAAAAGCCTCCATTTTGCAATAGTTTCCAATTGTTAAGAAAGGTAACAGGTACAACTGGCACTTGTTTGTCGATTGCCAATTTAAAAGCCCCATTTTTAAATCCCCTTAAATCCCCATTACTGGAGATTGTTCCTTCTGGAAATAAAAATACACTACTACCTTCTTCAATATCTCTTCCTGCACGTAGAAATGCTTTGTGTGAGCCAACATTGCTTTTTCGGTCGACTAAAATATTCATTTTTTTAAAAAATATTCGGAATAATGGAGCCTTATCCAATTCTTGTTTGCCCATAAAAACAAAGTAATTCGGAATTACAATATAGCTAGCAATAATATCTAGGTAAGAAACATGGTTTGCTGCATACACACATGGTTGTGGAAGCTCAGATAGAGGAGTTTTCCAAGTTGTTTTAGCAAATAATCCAGGAACAGAATAAATCCAATAAGCCCAAAATCTTTTTAATTTAAATGCGAGTGGGAACCAGGATTTTCGTGAAAGAAAAATGTAAAATAAAGGGTAAAGTATAACCAAACCTAAAATGAAATTTAGGAGAAACAGCGTTTTCCAAAGTGCTCGAGGTATGATTAATAGATAGTTCATTTTGAATCGCAAAGGTACATTTTTTTAATGCGCTACAATATTCTCATCGTTTTAAATAAACAGTATCTTTGTTATCGTTTAATAAAAATAGCATTTATGGCAAGAATTTTAACGGGAATTCAAAGTACAAATATTCCACATTTAGGTAACATTTTAGGGGCAATTATGCCGGCAATCGAATTGTCGAAACAAGCAGGAAATGATTCGCTTTTTTTTATTGCAAATTTACATACCCTTACCTCAGTGAAGGATATTGAAATGCTGAAAGAAAGTACGGATGCTGTTGCCGCAACATGGTTGGCATTTGGTTTTGATACGGATAAAAATATATTTTATCGCCAAAGCGATGTGCCCGAAGTGTGTGAATTAACATGGTATTTGAATTGTTTAACTCCTTTTCCAATGCTTGCAAATGCTCATTCGTTTAAAGATAAATCGGAGCGTTTGGCTGACGTGAATGCTGGTTTGTTCACTTATCCAGTATTGATGGCTGCGGATATTATTTTATACGATGCCAATTTTGTGCCTGTTGGAAAAGATCAGGTTCAGCATTTGGAAATGACACGCGATATTGCTGAAAAATTTAACAATCGTTTTGGTGAAACATTCGTTATTCCTGAAGTAAAAGTGGATGAACAAGTGATGATTGTTCCAGGTATTGATGGACAAAAGATGAGTAAATCGTACAATAATTTTATCAATATATTCTTGCCTGAAAAAGATTTAAAGAAAGTAGTGATGAGTATTGTTACTGATGCCACACCTTTGGAAGAGCCTAAAAATCCTGATACTTGCAATGTATTTGCTTTGTATAAATTACTTGCTGGGGCAGATGAAGTAGCAGTGATGCGCGAGAACTATTTAAAAGGTGGTTATGGCTATGGACATGCT